>NZ_WQNP01000017.1:0-43164 GCF_018783905.1 Ruminococcus sp. MCC718 | reverse complement strand
AAAATGGGGTGGCTCCGTTAGTCCGGACAGGTGGCTCTCGCCACACCGGACTGGCGGCTCTGCCGCACCGTAATATTCATCCAGTAAATCGGGCGTTTCTGATATGTCTTAATATGGTCTTTGATGAAATCTGTCAGGAAATAATTTCTGATTACTTCACGGCTTGTCTTTCCTTTATTACCAAGAGCGTTGGCAATAAAATCAAGATTTTCTTCAAGAGTACCTTCTCCATAAACCTTTTTCAGCCAAGCACAAAACAGACCGACAATATCATCTTCAAAATATTCCTCGTCTGTAATTGGAATACAGTTATCCTCATCAGGAATAAAAGTATCATATTTGCTGTTACCCCATTCTCCACCTGCGTAAACAAGTCCATCTTCATCAAGAGAATAGCGACCAAACATGCAGCCAACTGCATAAGAAATTAAACTCTTAATATCTCTCTGTAAATCAGCCTGACGAACAGTGACGTCTTTATCTTCTACTTCCGGTGTTAATTCGTCCTGCAATCCGTAAATTTCAATAAAAATGCGATTAAGTTCCTCTTCATTTGCTTTAAGCTGATTGAAACGCTCATCACATTCTTTTGACCATATTTCAAAAGCTATTGACACCTTATCAGAGGAGTAGCAAAGCAACGGATGTTTTTTAAAATCCCATGAAGTTTCGAAGGCGTCCCAATCTTCTTTTGATACATCAACACTATGTTGAGAGATAAGCTGTACATCATCCATTTTCTCCTCATTGATAAGAATTGGAGTATTTTGCATATCAACAACTTGACAATTTATTGTAGGATTAATAATCTTGAGAATTTGATTTGCTATTTTTGTAGATAAAAATCCTAAAACATAATACATCAGCTTCTCATTGGTAATTACACAGGGGGATCCTGCTACATCCCATAAAAACCCATTCGGATAATATCGAGCCGAATACATCCCTGATGTAACAAATGACCAAGTAATGCCTTTTTTTAAATAGAGATGGCTAAACGTCGGTCTTGGCCGATGAAATTTCTCGGATTCTTTCCATTTAACCACATAATCATTATTTCCGTACCATTTTCTTGCTTCACCGCCTTTGTTATACGGAATCCACGGTGTTTTAACCAAGTCTATTTCTTCCATTTTATCTGAATATATGGAAATATTTTTTTCTGAAATTTCGTGCCAAAATCTCAAGTAAGAATTGTTATCTCCTGTAGACATTCCAGTTACTATTTCCGCTATATTTCCTAATAATTCCCCGTACACAAATGAATCCATTATTCCTTTACTCACCCAATAAGCAATCGGAGATCCTGGAATTTTAGAAAAATTCGACTGGACAGATTCGTAAAAATATCCGCAGTTCTTTCTTGCAAGAGCCTCCAGTACTTTCTGCTTTTGAACTTCCATTCCACCTTTAAATTCCGACAACCTAAAGCACAATGATTTTCCAGTTGCTTTTCCATTTTTTAAAACAAATGAACATATTGGCACTGTTGCTTCTTCAAAAGCTGAATATTCCATCTGTACAAGTGTAGTAATTGACTTTGTATCAATAATATATTTTCTAAGAGCCTCATACGTCTTTATGAACATCCAAACAAACGGCGTCATAAATGCAGAATATCCATTTATTTTGCAGTAATCAAAGTTGCGGTAAATAAATACACTGAACAAATCTCCGCAATATGCCTTATAATTATCAACAACGAATTTCTTTAACTGTCCTTCCAATTTATTCATATATGGAGGATTGGTACACACAACTGCATACTTATTACTCATAATTTCAGCCTGTTTTGCAAGCTGCAACATCTTTGGAAGTGTATCGTTTAACCACTCTGTTGAGAAAAGGTCAATCTGTCCAGTTCCACTCTCAATATTATTTAAATATTCTACAAATTCCTTGTAATCTTTCTTTTCAATTGTCTGTAACGTTCCGATTTCCTGTGCGTCTTTATATGCTTCTACTAAATATTCGCCAATTTTATTCTGTTCACTATCCGTTGTTAAACCATTACAAGCAAATTTATCAATAGAGTTACTTTCCTCAACAACTGCAAGGTTATTGGATATACCTTTTGTCAATGCACGGCGATTATAACTGCGAGCTTTCATCATTACTGCAAAATATGCCAACTGATATGCACGCTTATCAATATCCATACCGAAAAGGTTATTTTCAACAATGCTTAATGCCGCATCTCTGTCTGAATATCCTACTTCACGATAAATTTCCATAAGCACATCAAATGCATATACAAGAATATGTCCGCTACCCATACATGGGTCGAAAAAGGTTAAATCAGTCGGACTAATTTTTTCATCGACATACTGGATTTTTCCATTTTTAGGCGTGACAAAAAATTCCAGTTTTTCAGCCAACTTACTCTGTGGATTCCTTTCAATCCAATATCTTCCCAAAGAGTTGTCCACCATATAACGCACAACCCAATCTGTTGTAAACAACTGTGTTGCTGCCGGAATATCTGCTTTCTTTACTGTTCCTTTATAGATATTTACAATCTCGTCGTGTTTCTTTGAAATATAATACTGATACAGCCAACCAATGATTTCAACCTGACCATCAGCCTTTATTTTTCCATCATCAGTGTACATTTCATCGTTAATACGGAAATCGACATCTTCAATATCATTGATAAGATGATGAATAATCCCCTCTGAGTCTGTAAACGAAATTGTAAGAAGTAATTCCGAATAATCATCGGTCTTTTCAAACAGTTCCGGTAAAATATCGTGAAGTTTATTGCACTGCTTAATAAAGAGCATACGGAATAATTCGTCCAGTTTATTATCATCTTTTAACTGGATAATTCTGTCCTGCTCATAAGATGTAAATTCTAAATCCGTATCAAACGGTGTCGTTACTAAATCCGGCTCTTTCTTTGCCTTATTATCGGAAGAAAGCACACGAACACTGGAAGGCAAATAATCATTGACTTCCATAAAACGAATCGCAATCAAACGGTTGAACCAAGTATATGCAACTTCTTCGATTACATTCTCAAATGTTTCCTGATAACTCTTATAGCTGCGTTCTTTTGTCTGAATTGCTTTTACAAGAGCATCTCTTTGTTTAATTTCAATACCGGAGATTTTCGTATAATCCTTTGTACCAACATCATAAAAATGCAAATCACTTGTTGACTGAGATAATCTCTCAGCAATTCCGTTCTCTGTAATACCAACTAGTCCGGCTTTATATTTAATATCTTCAATGAGCTTTTCTCTCGCCCATTCTGCAAATTTTCTTATTGCTGTTTTGTTCATCTCGATTTCTCCCTAGAAAGATGTTGGTTTATTTAATACACACCCACAAATATCCTTTTCATTCAAATCCATTGCTGATGTAAAATATACACTTTTCATTTTTATTGTCATTCTTGAATCTATAATCAAATTTTCTTGTGTTATTGGTTTCGATCTGTCTTTTATTCCAATAGGCATTATCTCATAATCACTTCCATTTTCTACTATTTGCTTGAAAATTTTACGATTATTACTATCATCCATCCACTGATATCTGCTCAAAGTAGCTAAAATCATTTCATCTACCTTAATACCGCCCTTTATACCTCGCTGAGTAGCTTCATCGATGTTTGCACCTAAATGAACAAAATAGCCTTTACCATAATTACGTTCTTTTGTGTTATTAACCCAACATCCTTTTGGAAATGGTGGTTCAATAAAATCTATTCTCAGGAAATTATCTGCATATCCATTTTTCATATTTTCTTTCCATTCTTGAAAAATTTCTTTTGCCACACTATAATTATGAAACAAAAAACCTAAAATAGGAGGATGGTCGTTTACAGGGAAAAACAGATACAACATTCCTCTCCACTGTGCCTCATTCCACTTTTTCAAATCTATTGGCGTTGAGAAAAACATTGTCTTTCTTTCCTTTTCTGGCAATGGTCTTAATTTACCAAGAGGTGGCTTTACAGTCTTTTGAGCACCTCTTAATCTCCAGTACAAGTTATTGTACCCCTCATCTGCCCCAATATTATAATAAGTAAATGATTTTATTGGTGTTGGTATAAATTCTTCTTCTCCTTTTTCAAAAAAAATCGGAATAAACTTCTTGGTTTCTACATTGGAATCATATAAATACTGATATATTATACTAACTTCCCAAGTAACACCTTTACCTTTTTCATCCGAATAGAACTTTTCATAATATGATTTACTACATAACACCAAAACATAATCTGATTTTCTAATTTGATTTTCCATCCAACGAGGCCACCCCTCAGAAGGTGCTTCTTCATACAAATCAATACTTGCATCAATGCCTTCTGAACGTAGCTTATTTGAAAACTCTAAAACTTTATTTTCATAAATTGCATCTTGATGACTATATGATATAAAAACTTTTGGGTTTTCGTTCATCGTAATCCTCCCTTAAAACTCAATGTTGATAATCGTATCTTCTTCCAAAGTATTCATCAGTTTCTTCTCAAGTTCTGCAATATACTTCTTAACATCTGCTTCATTCTCAAGCTGCCATGTAGCCGCATTGTTGATAGATTTAATGCTGACTGTTTTCTTTCTCTTTACCTTTGGAGCAGGTACAGCCGGAGCAATCGTTTCTCCACCATAATTTCCGGTTTCTGCTACGTGAGCAGGCTGTTCTGCTGCAATGATTTTTGCTTCTTCTTTTTCAATCTCATTCAGGCAGCGAACTTTGAGCACGTCTGCTTCCACTTTGATATTTTGCAGTGTAGCCACATTGTTACAGCTCATTGCTTTATCACTGATTTCTCTGAACAGATTTACATACTTATCTGCCAATTTATCGTGGCATTTCTTATCTTGCAATTCTTCAAAAACACGCTGTCTTGCTTCCTGAATAGCAGTATCTAACGGTTTCTGCATTTCGTTAAGAAGTCCGCTATAAAGATTGATAAACTTGTCCAGTAAATCAGGCAATTTGAAGATTTCTGAATAAGGAACAGATTTCTTCAAAATGGACTTAATGTCTGCTACAACGGATTCTATTTCACTGTTTACAATGAATGTCTTACTGTCATCGTAAATCTTCATCAGCTTCAGAGCCTTATCAAATATGCCCTTCTGCTCTCCTGCAAAGAACTTTTTAACAGGCTCATAATCCTCAGCAAAATCGAGGAAATCATCTTTCTTACGGTCGATACCTGCAAAGAACTCATTGGAATATTTCATTTGCAGAACATCAGCCATCAGTTTTTTACCGGAAGCAATCAACTGTTTGCCCGGATATGCAGTCTGTGTCGCATAATGAATATCTAATTTTTCAAGGTCATTTTTCAGATTTGATGCGTAACCAAGAAAGCTTCTCATAATTGCATCGTCATCATCACTTGCCGAAGTAACATTAAACAATTCTTTCATTACTGTACGGACAGATTTCTTCTGTTTTTCATTCGCTTTTACACGCTTTTCAGTCATCAGTTTTTCATTAAACTCTTTGCGTGTCAGATAACGGATAATTTCTTCCGAAGTCTTTGAAAGCAATGTAACTGCATCGTTATTAACAAACATTGCAATTTCGCCATTTTTGAACAACTTAGCAACAAGCCACTGCACATCGGCTTCTACAAATCCATACGGTGCTTTTAAGAAGCGTTCCAGAATGGACTTCATAGATGTTTTCATGTGACGTTGTGTGTTCAAAGCAATATAATCATTGACATCATATAAAGCCAATTCATTCTTTGTTATATTTGTACCTACAAGAGTAAGCTGCTGTCCATTATTCTTGAACAGTGTGTGAATGTCCGACTCACTCATTGCCGTATCAATATAAGACAACTTATGATAAACTGTGGAAACCAACTTACCGAGTGCTTCATTTATCTTAGAAGCAATTTCCTTTGCTCCGCTCTGAATTTTATCGCCATTCACATAGATTTCTGCATTCTTCAGACTTTCTGAAAGGAATAGCTTTGCAGCACCATTTCTCTCACGCATTTCCACTTTCTTAGCTTCCTTAATGCTTTCAAACTGTGTCACTGTATTTGTAGCATCAAAGCGGATAAATTTTTCAATCTGCAAAGCAGAACGGATTTCATCAAGAAATGTTCTGTCGTCAGGCAATACTACAAGTACGCAGCTTGACTGACCGGACAGAATTCGCATTGTTGCTTCATCTGCTCGCTCATCACTGTTCGGAGTAAGAATTTTCAATGTAATGTCATTATTCTGATTTGCCTTATACGGTTTATCATCAACAACCTGATTGAAAGCAAACGCATATCTTCCGTTAAATGCCGGATAGCGATACTTCTTTTCATCATAAAGACCGTCAAAAATCATCTCGGATACCTTTGCAATGACTTCTCCGGAATCTACATTCTGTGATTCAATCGCTCTGTTGATTTCCTGCTCCTCATCTGTCAGGAATACATATATATCTCCGTTCTTCTGAACTAAAGTCTGACGAACAAGACGTTTCAATGTGTCCTCTACCTGCTGTGCAAGAGCCATACGGTCATCATTCACATTGGATACCATAAGACTTGTGATATTCTCAATATTTGCTTTGATTTCCTTAACATACTTAATCATAAAGAGTGTTTTCAGTACATTGACATCAAAGCATTCTTTTTCGTGGTTCGGATTCAGATAGTCATTATCTAAGGCACGGGAAATAACACCCTTGTGAGAATGGTCAAGGAATTGCTCAAGGGCGTCATAGAACATATTAAATGGCACAATCGTTCCCGGTTCATCGTTCATAACCTTTACGGCAGATTCTTTGAACAACGCAAGCATAGAACGCTCGCCTTCTGCCAGATGCTTACCGGATGCACCGTGAGTACGAATGGAAGTCAGTACACTTCCAAGTAAATTAAACTGATATGGAATAAACGGATAGATATCCGCAAAATTTTCTCTGTCGGAATATAATTTCTTTTCAACACCATCATTGAACAAAATCAGGTTCTTAATGACTGTCGCCTTATCATCATAAAGTAGTGTAAGTGTCTGTTTTCCTGCTTCGTTCTTTTCAAGGATTCTCTTTTTGATAACCTCATCTACATTGGCAGATGAAAGAGAAAGTCTGGTATCAAAACGTCCCTGAATCTTCGAGAAGTCATTTCCCTTTGTTTTTGTAATTGAATCAATATCCTGCTGACTTGTCACGATAATCCAAGCCTTACCGCCGCAGGCAGTACCCAAATCTTCTGTTACAGTCTGAAGATTCAGCATAAGTTTGGAATCATCGCCTATGTACTGTCCAATCTCATCAATCAGGAATACGATATGATGATTGCTCTCTTTTTTGTCAAGATATTTCTTGACAAGTCGGGCAAAATCCTCAACCTTATATACATATTCTCCGGTAGCTTTCTCACACCAGTTTCTGCCTGCTTCAACGCTCATAAAACCAATCTCATCAAGGACTTCTACCACATCGTCCTGAATGAAATCAAAGTCGCTGCGTGATTCTTCCCAAGTAGAACCGAAGCTATCTTCAAATTTTTCTTTGAATAAATCGTACTTTCCTTCTTCGGTCAATTTGCGTTCCAAATCTGCAAGAAACGGATTGGAACCACTAAATCCCTGCATTTCATTAAACACATTTTGTAACACGGAAACAATGGCAACTTTAGACTGCTTACCATTCACTTCACTTTTAGAGTCAATATTAAAAAGGACAACATCAGTCGGAATCGTACCTGCCAGTTTCATATCTGCAAGTACCATCTGATCAGAAATCTTATTATCATCTACAAAATAGTCAACCGCTTTCTTACCGCCAACTTCTTTATTTTCAAGGAGATAGGATAAAATCTTCAGGAAGTGAGATTTACCACTTCCAAAGAAGCCGGAAATCCACACGCCCATCTTGTCCGTATTTCCGGTAATTCCTCTTTTGTAGCTTGCAAAGAAATCAGAAAAATGTTTCTGAAGTTCTCTTGTCACAACATATTCTTCAAGTTCTTGCTTGATATTTGCATCATCATCTTGTCCAACTTTGATTACGCCTTTAATATCTCTGTCGATAGGCTTTGAAAACATATTCTTGATAATCATATTCCCTCTCCTCTTAATCTACGAGCTTGAATGCTCTGTAATAGTTATCGTCCTTTATCTCTCCAAACAGCACCAGTTCCTGACCGTCATAATTACCCGGATAAAACAGCACTACCGGAACATTATCTATGACCTGATGTAAATTATTCAGTACCGTATGTGAACGCAATATCGGATAGCACTTTCCAATACCAGTAATAAACACAACCGCTTTCTCCGGCGTATTATCCCTGATATGATTTACTATCAGACTGTCTGATGATGTTATCCTCAACATATTGCTGATGGATTTTGATACTCTCTCAAAGCCTTTTGTCTTTTCAAACTGATAACACTTTTCTAAATATCCTTTTTTGATAAGAATATCAATCATAATGTCATACAAGTCAAACACTACAACCTTGAAATCATCATCTGAGTTTTCACTTTTTTTCTTGATGTATTCTATCCTCTCTCGGATATACAATTCTTTTTCAGCCGGATAATCAAAGATATAGTATCCGACTTCATTACCTAACCCTTTGTTCTCTCTAAACGAGGGTTTTTGTATCATTTCTTCTGCTTTATCTAATCGTTCGTCAAGCGACATCATTTAGTCCACCCCCGTAATTGCTTTTATCATTGCACTATCTCCACACACTTCAAGATAATGCTCTAAAGCAATATCAAGAATTGGTGGCGTTATTGTTTTCTTCTTCTCAACAGCCGTTAAAAGGTTTGCATCGGTCAAATAGTTAAAATATATTGAGCGAAGCCTGCGTTTTGTACCATCTGTCCAAGCTGCAATATCTTCACTTTGAATTTCTTTATTCTTGAAAAAAATATTTATATCTGCGTCTTCGATTACCGGAATACCAAGTATATTTTTTTCACGATACACTTCAAACATAAATTCAAAGAACAATCGGTCTGACCTGAGAATAGCAATCAAATTGATTACCTTTTGAGTTGCCAAATCAGAAGTACAGAACAAGTCAATCAGTGTCTTATCCAATCTTTTTGCTCTATTCCAAATGTATCCATATATCCTTTTGGCTCGATACTCTTTTGCCGCACCAAAAAGATTTTCGTCTATACACATTTTTTTAATTTCTTCTTCGGACTTTCCCTCGTCAATCAGCTTGATGACCTTCTTCATTTCAACAAACCAGAATGATTGGGAAATCAATCCCGCACTATATGTTTCTTCTACCATCTAATTCACCCTTTTTGGTGGACATTAAGCCTTTTAATATCCAATTTTATTTTTGACCGGAAGCTATGTTCCTTCTATTCGTCTAATATAACTTCACATATATCTCCGATGTCACAATGAAACACCTGACATATTTTCATCAATACTTCAAGAGATACTATTTCGTTCTTATTCAACTTCGTCGCAACAGATGATGAAATCTCCGCTGCACGCATTAAATCCTGTCTTTTCATCTGATTATCAATCATAAGTTTTTGAAGTTTATTATAGCTTATTCTCATCTGTAACTCTCCTTTGTATTCTCCGTTTCTTCTGGTTACAGTTACTCAATTAACATCATACCATAAATAATCTATTTTTTCAAGATATGGACGTTCATTCGCAACTCGTCATTGATTAGGTGTCACTTTTTACAAACATCTAATAACAATCCAAAAGTAAAAAAAGAAAGTCCGTCGCTTATGACGAACTTCCGTGTTTTATGAAAGCATTTGCTTTACACGTGTAAGTACAGCTTCATGCCTTCCATACTTTCCACTATCTGTTTTTTATTTTTCTCATGCAGATACACCGGATTCAACTTGCTTTTCTGATATTTGAAAGGTGTGCCTTCCGTCTTCTGAACCAGCAATCTTGTAAAGTATCTTTCCCAGCTAAAGAATTCTCTGCTGTCAATATAGTCTTCCGGACTCTCCAGAATTTTAGAAATCTCTTTTTCTGTAATGATTCCTGATCTCAGGATAATCCATTCAAATGATTCCGGCAGATATAACTTTATGTTTTCATATTGCTGTGACAGTTTATAAAGTTTCTCCATTTCTGCCCCGATTGCAGCACCATCCGCTACGACACAGATTTCTTCATCCATATTTGATTTCTTAAGCACACTGTATAATTTTGTTTTTCCGCCTGCACTTCTGCAGCTTATCTTTTGTTCTTCTGCTATAGATTTGAAAAACTCATATCCTGAATTTGAATCCTCAACAACGATAGTTTGTGGTTCTACAGGAATCTGTGCTGTATCTGTATATATTCGGTACATCTGCTGGTAAATCTGTTTTGTGTTCTGATATTTTCCAGAAGAATGTAAACCATAAATCTCTTCCACACTATATGGAAGATTGTACAGATTTTCTCTTGTAATGATTACAAAATAATTATCCGATTCTTTGATTTCGGATGCAAATTCTTCGGAACGGATAAAGGTATTTTCTTCATCTATAAATAAAATATTTCCCGAAATGTTTCTAAGAATAATCTTCCAGTCAGCACCTTCCAATGTCCTGCATGGGACATCACACATGAGATCTACTCCACTTGAATTTCCGAGATTGGCAAACTGCCGAATCATGTTAATCAGAGTAGTCTTTCCCGTAGCACTGTCCCCTTTTATGATCGTGATATTTCTTTTTATCTCAAATTCATAATGTAGTCTTTTATTTTTTACGACTACCCTGTATTTTCCACGCATATTTCTTCACCTTACACATACTCTCCGGCAATCTCCACAAATTCTTTCATGGTATGAACCATCTGTCCTGTATTTAAAATTTGAGCCTCAAACTCTTCTTTGCCAAAATCCATAATGTGCCTTAGATTGATTGTCAGATCTTTTTCTTTTCCAAGTTTCAAAATCCATTTTGAACAATTATCTCCACAGACTGAAGCATTGAACACTCTGTCATTTTCATCGTAAGCCATAAGCATCAGTGTCTTCACTCCACCGGACAATTCTTTCGGCGAGATTGGTCCAAGAACAGGGCTTTCTATCAGATGGGGACCTATCACCTCTGATTTATCCACATCTTTTATCATTTTTACAGATAATAGATCCGTAATCCACTCATCCTCATACATGTTATCAAAATATGTCGGAGGATGATAAATCGCTTCCTTCATCTCCCCCAGATAAATGTTAAGCATATCTTTTCCTCCCGGCTGTAATCCCGAAATGGTCTCGGAATTACCATTTCTCTGTCATCATTGACGTTTGTTGTGCGATTTGCAAAAAAGAGCCACCGCATAAATGCTATGACTCTTTTCTATCATTTAAATTATTTTATCTTTTAGTACAGTTTCGCACCTGCCGGGATATGATTATCAACCATCAGAAGATGAAGTTCTTCTTCCTCGGAATCTTTCAGGTTGCTTACTGCTGAAAGCAGCATTCCGCAGGATTCGATGCCCATCATTTTTCTTGGCGGCAGGTTTGTGATTGCGATCAGTGTCTTGCCGACCAGTTCTTCTGGCTCATAGTAAGCATGGATTCCTGAGAGGATGGTACGGTCTGTGCCTGTTCCGTCATCCAGTGTAAACTGAAGCAGTTTTTTGGATTTTTTTACAGCTTCGCAGGCTTTTACTTTTACGGCACGGAAATCGGATTTGCTGAATGTATCGAAATCTACTTCTTCTTCAAACAGCGGCTCGATCGCTACTTTTGAGAAATCGATCTGGTCGTTTGGTGTGAAGAATCCGTTGTTGTCGTTTGCCGGCACTTCTTCTGCGTCCTGTGCGGAAGCAGTGAAGATAGCTGTAGACTGTGCTTCGTTGTTTGCTGCATTTTTAGCAGCTCCTTGTGACTTCATTGTCGGGACCCTTTTTGTGGTTCTTTCATACTCGACCAAGCTGGTGTTAATACTATTAAATTCTCCATATTCCAATTATCCCCCATACTTCATATTTTTGCTCTACTTTGAGTCACTTTGCGGGCAAATGATGTAAAATATGATGTAAATGATGTAGGGCGATAGTAGTATATGCAAGAGCATATTCATATACAAGAAATTATAACTTCTCTTATTTACAATGTCAATCCACATCAAAGTAACGCTGCCTTCTTTTTTCCTGCTTCAGAACAAGAAAAAAGAACACACAACACTCTGTATGTTCTCTTTCTGTATGTGAAGTCCAATATTATACTTTGAAGTAGCTATCCAATCCTTTGAACTCTGCCGCTTTCATTTCTTTTGTAACATCAGCATAGATGTTCAGTGTAGTTGAAATATCTGAATGTCCGAGTGCATCTTGAATGACCTTTATATTTACTCCAGCTTCACACATTCTTGTTGTAAATGTATGTCTAAGCGAGTGACAGCTAAAATGAGGAAGTAATACATCAGGTTCATCACTGTGCAAAAACTGCTCATCATTGCAATCACGGATAATTCTTCGTATTGCTTTGTTGAGTGTGGCTTGGTGCTGTGCCTGACCAAAACGATTGATGAAAATAAAATCTGTATATCCGTCAATCGTGACCTCGCAATGAAGTCCTAAATCTTCCTGCTTCTGTTTCTCATGTTCAAATGCTTCTTTCACAAAACCGAGCATTGGAACCTGCCTCATACTCGCCGGAGTCTTCGTTGTATTTACATTGAAATAACAGCCACTTTTACTTCCCTCGGTTCTGTGGTCATAATATACAAGAGTATGATTAACATCAATCATTCCACTTTCCATATCAATATCACACCATCTCAATCCAGTTACTTCCCCCACACGAAGTCCAGTTCCTATCATTACTGCAAAGACCGGATACCAGTGTTCATATACAGGGTGGGTTTTCAGGAAATTCAGAAATAGCTCCTGCTCCGGTTTCGTCAACGCTCTACGCTTTTCCGACTGAAAACAATGTGCTTTTTTCAATTCTCTCAACACATTATCTGACGGGTTATTTCTGATAAAGTCATCATCGACAGCAATCTGTAAAACCTGATGAAGAACCGTATGTATATTATCAATCGTTGAAGGCTTCAAATTTCTTTCATCAACAAGATAATTGTAGTATTTCTTAATATCTGATTTCTTCAGCGTTGATATTCTTTTACTTCCAATCACTGGTCGCACAAAGGTATTGTACATATATTTGTAATTTTCAAAGGTATTATTCTTCAGCCCTCTTTTCATATTTGCCCAAAGGTCAAATAATTCATCAATGGTTGTGTATCGTGCTTCGGTCTTAATACCATCACATTTATCTTTCTGAATACGCTTTTCTTTTTCTCTCAGGTCATCTAAAGTTCTTGCGTAAACAAATCTTCTTTTCATCTGGCTGTCCTGCCAGCTAAATTGATAAGTACCGTCTTTTCTCTGAACCTCTCCGGTTTTCAGAACAACCCTTGATTTATCTTTTCTTTTTGTCGCCATTGTGTCCTCCTAAATTCTAAACTGCTTATCTATATATTTGTCCAATCGTTCCCTCACAATATGGATTTTATTGCCTATCCATATTGCAAAGGGACAACCTGCTTGATTAGACAACTCACGCAACTTCGTTCTTCCTATACCGGAATATGCTGCGGCTTCTTCGATTGTCAGCCACTTTCTTTCCCATATCGGTTCTTCAGCATTGCTTATGAGTTTTTCCTGATATGTTCTTACTTCGGCAAGTAAGCGTTCATCATCATTCAAGGAAAGTAAGTTTTTCAATGTATTCATCAAAAATCCTCCTCTTAATCATTCGACGATTTCCTATATGAAGAACAAATGGGCATTCTTCTTGGCTTGTTAGTTTTCTCAGTCTTTCTCTGCCTATGCCAGAATATTCAACTGCTTCATCAATCGTCAAATTAGACTTATGCCATATCGGCACATCATATTTTTTTCGGATAATCTTTTCTGTATCTGCCATTACGGAAGCACCTCCTTGTTTTTTTCTACCCTTATGATAATTAAAAAATGGCGATGAGCCTATTATGCGAACCGACCCATCGCACATTTTACAAATCAGCTATATCGAATACGCATTATCAAGATATTCGTCCAGTTTTCTTCTTTTAATCAGTCGCTTACTTCCATTCCAAAGAACAAAAGGGCAAAACTCCGAGTCGGACATTTCTCTTAATTTTCTTGAGCCAATACCACAATAAGCTGCGGCTTCTTCTACTGTAAGATTGGACTTCTTCCAGATAGGAATAATGATTTTATTTTCTGTCATTGCTTCCCCTCTTTTCTTTCTTTGATGAATATCTGTCGGTAACAACATAATCCCAACCATCCCCATCGCACTTATCACATCTGTCTTTTCGCTTTGCAAATGGGTCAAGTCGCCTTACAATATAGTCCGGATTGTGGATGTAATCATTCAGGCACTTCGGGCATAGACAGCGAATATTTTCTTTCCCCTCCGGCTTGTAAACCCATAGTCCAAAAGTCTTTTTCAAAGTTGCGTTTATCTGCCTGAAAAGTTTATCGTCATCTACCGTACCTATGTATTCACGCAAATCCTCTCTATTGACTGTCCGTATCTGCTCCAGAAGAACCATTGACGGTTTCTTCAGTCCAAACTTCTCGCCAAGAATAATGTGCGATGGCAAATATCTTTTCTTGATTACACTTGTAACCGCTGCAACAATAATCGTTGGAGCATTCTGGTTATAATCGTCTGCCTGAACGACAAGTACCGGACGTTCTCCGCTTTGTACTGAACCACTGTTATCTCCAAAGTCATAGTAGAATAAATCCCCACGACAAATCATTTTTTCTTTCATATGCATAACCTCACAAGAATCAAATTTTTAAAGTGTCATTCGTATCCGGAATGAAATAACCCCTTCACTCATTTGGACAAAGGGTGCTGAAATGCACACCCAAAATCAGAGATTTTCATAAAATTTGATAAAGTTTTTCTTTGCCGCTGCAATAGACTTATCTACGGAGCTGTAATATACGCCCTCCTGCTTTGCAATCACTCTGGAACTCAGACCGCAGCACACATTCTTCATAAGACGTTCCCTTTGAAGTGGCTGCAACATTGAAAGTGCTATCCTTGCTTTCCTGATTTCACACTGACGCAATTCTTCTCTTTCCAGTTCAAGCCTTTCTTCCTCTGCTCTTTCAAACGGGTCATCAAACATAATGGCAAGTTCTTTATGGAACTGTGAGGACATTTCATCGTCATATCCATAGCAGTCAAGTGTGCGACTGCTTCTCTTTGCATACTTGTCCTCATTTCGGTTTGCATCGTCAATTACCTCTCCCTGTGCAATGGAAAGATGAACAAACGGAGAATATCTTTCTATAACAAGGGGATACTTCTCCCAAAGCTCTTTTACAGACAATTCCGTAATAATCGCCCATTTTTCATCTCCGGTATAACCGTTATATTCGTATTTAAGATTTATCAGTTTACAATCCTTTGCAAATAATTCTTCTTGTTCTGTTAATGTAAGTTTGTTTGTCATTTTCGTAATCTCCTTTGAATTTTCTAAAATTGCTTTTTTATATAGAAAATTCGGAGATTACGGGTACTCAGCTATCTGGCACTGCCAAGCGTTATAAAACATAAAAGTCCTTTCCCAAGTAAGGGAAAAGACCTAATACTGCACGAAGCATAATCGAATAAAACAGCAACAAAAAAAGCACCGTCGAATCTGGACAGCAAAGAATACTTCTATTCTTCACTTATCCGGCTTCGTACGGTGCTTGGTAGTTTAACAAATAAATTGCTTATCTCCGCTTACTCGATTAGAAATCGTTTCGATATTTACTTGTAATCTTCATCGCCTGCAATTCCTGCTATATCCGTTCCTACGGATTCTGCGGAAGTAAGCGAGATTTAAGATATGGACATTCTTGCATTTCTGACACTTCACACTCAAATGTCCGGTTGCGTCTGAAAATACTCTTTGTATCCTGAACCCACAAGTCGGGCAGAGAATATCACGCTCTTTCAGACTTTCTGCTTCTACTCTTGACAGAAGCAATCTCTTTTGTATTTCAGGTGCTACCTGAGTCTGTAACCTCATTGCGAAACACCTCCCAGATTTAACTCATTGGAAATGTACTCAAGGATATTGTGATACTCAAATAGCCCCATATCTCTCAATCTGATAACCAAGGCTGTATAAGATACTCCGATATAAGCTGCCATTCTGCGGATAACTGCTTTATCCTTTGAAGTAATGGTATTATCGCCATAAACTCTTATCGGATTTGACTGATTATATTTCGCCAAGGCATTTTCAATAATTCTTCTCGGCATAAGAAGCGAAGCTCCCATTGTATCTGCCTGCCACTCGACAGACGCAAACATCTGAGCCAGTTCCTCTTTGGAATAACTACGCTCACTGTCATACTCTGCATGAAAGCGTCCTTCACTCGGCATTGCATACATCTTACTCAAGATATGATGTGACGCTTCGTGTGCCATTGTAAATCTGCGACGTCCCTGCTCCTTTTCAGCAAGAAGAAATTTATCAAGTACGATGGTATCTTTCGGGAAAACAAAGGGAATAATTTTTCCGTCCTGATGTATCAGCAGTGGTGTTGCTCCATCTGCCAGAAAACCAATCCTGCCTGCATCATCTTCTGCGAAAGAAGCGTATTCAATTCGTAACATAAGAAATTCTGTAATGAAATGTTCTATGTCGATGGATTGAATCACTCGATTGCTAAACTTATTAGCATAAGCTGTTATCAAGCCTTCGCTGATTTCTTCCAACTCGGCTCTTGACATATAAATACTCAAGTTGTGTCCACCTCCGACTCCACCTTGTCCGGCGGTGCAACTCCTCCGGCAAAGTTCTGTTGTATTTCCGCACTATCCAAATTGATTAGATAGCGAATTCCTTCAAGTGTTCTCATTCGTCTATCCTCTGTTATAGTTCTTTGATGATGTGACAAGCCACACCCTGAATGCAGCACTCATCTACGATGATGTCTTTCATCTTCTTATTTTCCGGGTGGAGAATGATTTTCTTATTCTCATCATCTCGGAAGTAGCGTTTCAATGTATTCTGATTATCCACAAGGGCAACTACTATATCGCCCTCGTTGGCTTCTACCTGCTTTTTGACAACCACAAGGTCGCCGTCATCAATCCCTGCTTCAATCATAGACTGACCACTCGCTCTTAATATGAAGAAATCTCCTTTGCCGAAAATAGCAGTAGGAAGTGATACATATTCTTCAATATTTTCTTCCTCATACTGAGGACTGCCACAAGGAATAGAACCTACAATCGGTGTCTGTGTCTGTTCGCCACTGTACTTACGGGTCACATTGGTACGAATCTCCTGCCCGTCATACTCAATCATATTCTTCTCAGCCATCTCTACCAAGTATTTATATGCTGTACCTCTGGCAATACCAACCGCTTCAGCAATCTTTGTAGTCGATGGGGATTGTCTGTTTTGCAGGTAATAATCCTCGATATACTTTTTTATCTCACTCATAAGTTCAGGACTCTTGCTTCTCATACCTGCACCTCGCTTTCTTTTCTATCGGAAGCACTTTGCTTTCGATAGTTTTATTATACCTGATACGAAAATTTTTTCAAGTAGGTTTTTCGCAAAAGAAAAGAGGTGTCGCAATTTGCTAACACCTCTCCATTCTTTAATATTGACTTTACGCTTTATGCAGACCATCTACATAAATGCAAATCTGCACTATTCATTCTCTTTCATATCTTCAGTAGCTTTTGTAAGCATTTGTCTGTATTGCTCTTTCAAGCTTTCCGGTGCAAGTATCTGTACCTTGCCATTAAAGCCAAACACCCAACCGAAAAAAGTCGGACTGGCTGATACTTCGGTCTGTACTCTGAAAGAAGTCATATCATACGCAAGGGTTGTCACATCTTCTCCGAAACGGTCAACCATTGTTTTCATCAGACTGTTATCACACCGTAAATCTACAAGGACTTTCTCGCCTGAGAACATAAAGAATACTTCCTTTGTGTAATTCTCAATATCAAAATCATCCGGCATAGGAATAATATCTTTATCCAATATCTCCGGCTTGGAAGCAATACGGTCTACCCTGAAATTGATAACCTTGCTTTTCTTCTCTGAATATCCGAGAACATAATAATAGTCCCCACACCAGAGAAGTTTATACGGGCTGAGCTTATACACTTCGCCCTTGTTCTTCAGAACCTTTTTCTTCAATCCGGTATAATCATAATACTGAAAAGAAATCTGCTTACCTGCATTGATGGCATCGTTTATAGCGTCAATGATATAATATATCTGCTCATTATCCGGCTTAATGCGATTGACCACATAGTTATTACGCTTCAACTTTGCCACCTGCCCCGGACTGGTCATCGTATGTATCTTCTCAATCAGAGTTTCGCTTTTCTTCTTTGTAATGAACTTCGATGACTCCACTGCATCTATCAGCAGTTTCAGTTCCGGCAATTCAAACTTACGGCTGGCTACAAAATATTTGCTCTGAGTAGAATGGATAGTAACAATATCCATTCCAAACTCCTGAAGTGCAGCAATATCTTTTGTGACCGTCGTTCTATGTGCAGATATTCCGTATTCATCATTCAATATATTGATTAGCTGCGTCGTCGAAAGCGGATGTTCCTCGTCCGTTCGTTCCTCTAATATTTTCTTTAAGTATAATATTCTCGGCTTTGTTTCCATTGTTTGCCCTTTCCAAGCTATTACTCATATAGTCCTTTGAACATTTCTCCCTGTATCACGCTGATTTGTTCAGTCGGAATTACTGTTTCATCCTGCATAATCAGTTTGCGTTCAAATTCATCAATCTTTTTCACTATGCCGGAATGCGTGAGATATGCTCCTCCGGATTTTTTATCATCAGGCACGAAATAAGTTATTGATATTTCCTGTTCTGTGCCGATATTATCTCTAATCATATTTAATTGGTCATTTAATTTCATAATGACTTCATCGCTTAACTCTAACCGTTCATCTGTTAGCCTTGCAGTCTCTTTAATGGCTGCATCGTGTCCTGTAAGTGCCGCAAAAGGTGCAAACTGTGCTGCTCTGTCGTGAAGTGACATACGAGGATGGTTCTTCGATGTCGGATTCGGCAGATTGATTATATCGTCATAGGAATGTTCATCCATCTGTTACAGCACCTCCTTTGCTCGACAAACTAGAATTTATAGTCCTCTCAAAACCAATTTGCTTTTTCTTCTCGAAATACGGGAATATCACTATCTCGATATGGATTGTAATTATGAAGATTGCAACCAAACTCTTTTAATGATTTTATTTTGTTATCCTGTGTCCATACAATTAAAGATATTCCGTCAAATTCTTCAACATTTCCATTATTCATTTTGCTTTTAAAATACCACTCCACGATTGTTTGATTGCCTTGATGAAAAAATTGCTTAATCTCCCAGACAAGAACACTTCCGCGTGTATTCCATTCGTCAAACCAGTGCTTTACCGTTTTGCGGTTTTCATATTTAGGACTCCAACTCTCAGTATATACAACATCATCTGTAAAAATATTGTCAATTCCTAAATCTGCTTTCTTAATCCACATATCAAACCATAATCGGATAATTTTTTCTCTCTCGTTCATAAAGTACCTCCATAACTTCCGATTTTCTCAATTCTCCAAACTTGAATTGACCGAGCTGATAGTTACCGTTTTCTAACACTCCATTCATCATCTTGAGCTTTTCTTTCAGCATAGTAACCGCAAGGCATATCCTTTAGAATACCAACAGAATTATCTAAGTCGAATACTGATTTTAAGGATACTAACTTTGCTTCGTCTGTTTCATGTGCTTTTCCACATAGAAATTGCCACATTCCATCATCTTCATCATGTGATACATACAAAATAGGTTCTCCATTCTCTAATATGTGGCAACAGGTTATTGTAGCTGTATTTGGTGCATCATAAAATGGGAATTTCATATTTAACACTCCTTTCAAACTTGAATTTTATAACTTATCAATCCCAATATAATATTATCATATGGTCTATCTTCTTGCGGTCAGTCAGCTCTATAATATGAGGATTATTCTCTTCCTGAGCTATAATCCATACTTTATAGTTTCCACATTCATCACTATCTCCAACAAAAGAAATATTACTTGGTTCAGCAACACCACTTTTTTCAATATATCTCTCTATTTGGGAAATAGGTAAAACTGTGTCAATCCAAAGAGCATCGGCGTATGTTGATTTTTCTCCTTTACTATTTGTGATTTCATAGCCATAAGTAGATACATAAATTACACTATCTGAGTCAGCAGACTTAATCTGTGCTACAAAGTTTTGTAAAGGATTAATATCTTCTTCGTCTAAACAAAAACTATTATAATCCTTACTTTTTTTATCAAAGTAATTATCAAATCCCATCAGAACATCATCATTCAAATCAAATTTTCTTGAATTAAAAACTATTTCTAATATGCCCATATTTTATTCCTCAAATTTCAGTTTATTTAAGCCTTATGACCGCCGATTTGCTCGTTTCGGTCTTTGGCGGTTGCACCTTCTTCAAGGTTCATTCCCTTCAACACAGCATTCTTGCCAAACTTCTTTTTGATACTCAGCATTGCTTCTTGCATACGCCTTTCCCGTTCTAATTTTTCTTCTTCCTCCGCCTGCTTCTTCCTCTGTGCTTCGTAATCGGTAAAGAGGTCGAGTTGCTGGTATTCATCTTCCTGCTTGACGGATTTTTCATCAACAAGTTTATTCGCTGTGATTGTTATTCTGCGTACAAGCAAATGCTCGTCAACTATCCTGTCATACAAGTCCATCACGGCGTTGGTAATCAATCGAGTAGAGGAAGTCTTTTTCTCAAGATTCGCTGTTCCGTGTGCGTGCTTTGGAACTTTGCGTCCATATCGGTCAATCGTAACCTCGCCTTTGTATTGATATTTTAGGTTCGGATTACTTAAATTCTCAATATCATAGCCGATTGTCAACACAAGCTGGTCAGTTACAAGTCCTTTATCCACCAAATCAAGCACCATTTGGTCGGTCATTTCTTTTACAATCAACTTTGCCTTTTCGTAATCATACGGGCAGTGAAGTACCTGTCCTGAACATACACTATTGGTTTCCGGCTTATAGGCTTTGACCTGCTCCATCGTACAAGGTTCATATCCCCAAGCATGGTCAATTAGCAATTCCGCATTGATTCCAAACAGCTTGTAGAGCAGTTCTTCGTTATACAGTTCATTCGACTTTCCGATGGAACACCTTGCAATATCTCCCATAGTAAAAAGTCCATGTTCTTCCAGTTTCTTTGCATAGCCTTTACCAACTCTCCAGAAATCTGTAAGCGGTCTATGATTCCATAGCTGTCTGCGGTAAGACATTTCATCCAATTCGGCAATTCGCACACCGTCCTTGTCCGGCTCAATATGCTTTGCCACGATATCCATTGCAATCTTACACAAGTACATATTCGTGCCGATTCCGGCTGTTGCCGTAATTCCTGTTGTTTTCAAAACATCCTGTATCATCGTCATGGCAAGTTCCCTTGCAGTCATCTGATAGGTATTCAGATAATTGGTTGCATCTATGAATACTTCATCAATCGAGTACGGGAAAATATCTTCCGGAGCAATGTATTTCAAGTAAACACTGTAAATCTTGGTACTATATTCCAGATAGTATGCCATACGAGGTGGTGCAACGATATAATCAATCTCCAATGCCGGATTCGCATTTAATTCTGTACTGTCATCAGACGAACCAGTAAATGTACGATTTAGTGCTTTCCACCTTCGGGTATTATTAGCTTCTTTTACCTTTTGCACGACTTCAAACAAGCGTGGTCTGCCGGGTATCCCATAACTTTTTAATGACGGAGATACCGCAAGGCAGATGGTTTTCTCTGTCCTGCTCTTATCTGCAACCACAAGATTTGTTGTCAATGGGTCACGATTTCGTTCTTTACACTCCACAGAAGCATAGAATGATTTAAGGTCGATTGCGATATAGGTCTTTTGCTTTGCCATCATTCTATGCCCCCTTTTAAAAATCCTTTGAGTAAATTATGCTATCGTTAGTGTCAATCCTCGGTATAAAAACCATCCAATACATATGTTGTGACTGGTGTTATATACAATTCATATTTAATAACCAGTCTGATTAAATCATTTCCGTCAATCAGTGTTATCGGCGTACCTTCTCTCGCAGCCTCTCTTGCCTTATTGGTAAATCGGCTATTAGTAATAAATACTCCATAATCGGCTTGATATTTGTTCATCGCCCCAAGAAATTGATTGATATCCGGCTCACTCACTGGATTTGAATTAAATCTTTTACACTGAATAACCACTCTGGTTGTTCTAAAATCATCGGCATCTACGTGATATCCATAACCATCAATGCCACCATCATTTGACACCTGAACGCCTTTGTTGGTAAACTCCACTCCCATCTTTGTAAGAAGTGCTCGTGAAAATTGTTCAAACTTTGCTGGAGACATATTAGCGATTGCACTCTGAAGTTTTACCTTGAAATCATCTAACAATTCGTCATCTGTGGATTCATTCTCCTCGTCTTCAACCTCCAGTGTTTCTACTGGCTTGTTTTTCGATTTGTTCTTAGTCGAATGTTCCTCCCAATAGCTTCGAGCCTTATCCCTTACTTCTGTCTTAACATCAAAATCTGTTAAATCTACATTTGCTCCATCTTGAGTAAGTGTAATCTTTGGATTGAATTTCACATAAGATATGAGTCCGACATAACTAAGCTCTTTAATAGCAAAATTAAACTTAAAATCAAATTTTTTGTACTGATTTCCTGTTTTATTAGATGTATATAGTTTCTGTTCAAATTCAGCAATATGCTCATCTAACTCACTAATTCTGTCTCTAATTTCAGAACGCTCTAACTGTCCACCTGCTTCCTGAAGGACTTGAAGGATTGGTTTAATAAGGTATGATACTTGTTCTTCTGTATTTAAATCGTCATAAAACATATTTACATTTACACCTCTCATTTACTGTGCATACTTCTTGAAATTCTCTGCCTGCTCAAGAACTTCCTTGTAAACATCATCAATGGTTACTGGCGGATAGCCGAACTCATCAAGCAGCAATATCAAATCCACTTGCAAGTTTGCCTTAATATCATCACGGGCAGACCAATCGGTATAGCGTGACTTATCATCAACAATCAACTTTATCCTCTTGGATAGTTCAATCATTTTATCGTCCGGATATTCAAACTCAAACTTCTTGGAAACTGCTTTCAAAATATCATAGAAAGCTTTTTCTTCATAATCTATACCCATATTCTTGAAGGAGTTCTTTTCTGTTTTCAGTTCAGACAACAACTGTGCAAGCTGCTCCGCAACATCATCAAGGACTTCGTTGGCATACGCTTCATCACGACGACGGTTATTATACTCATCAACAACTTTCTTGAGTCTGTCTGCAAATTCCACACCCATAATCTTATTGACTTTCTTAAACTCGTCAATCGCCTGAGAAAGAAGTCTTTGAAGTATCTTGATTTTCGTATTCGGCAACTGAATAGCATTTATCTTATCCATATACTCATCGCTGAAAATGTCCACCGATATATGCTTTCCGGTTTCAAATAATTCCTCAATGCCATCAGACTGAATTGCACCCTCAAGCATTTTGCGGACACGAGCGTTCATCTGCTCAATATCCGGTGCATCGCCTTTTGTCAACTTGAAAAGGATAGAACGGACAGCACAATAAAAATGGATATAATCCTTATCTTCATCAGAGAATTTCTCACTTGAACTACAAAGATTAAATGCCTGCTTCATTCTCTTGACTGCTGCCATAAATCTTCTTTCCAGTTCTTCAGACAACTGCACATACTCAACTGCACGATTCAGGCAGGCAAGCTGTTCAGTAGGAGAACCGTTGAAGAAATCACTACTGTTAAAGTTGTGGAACATCTGACCAAGAACTTCTAACTGGTCTTTTACAATCGTGATAGACTGCTCCACACCTTCAAATTCTTCGCTCTCAAAATTCGTATATTTCTTGAGGGCAGTGTTCATATTTTTCTTAATACCTATGTAGTCAACAATTAAACCTTTATCTTTGCCCTCGCATACACGATTTACACGAGAAATCGTCTGAATAAGGGTATGCTGCTGAATAGGCTTATCAATGTAAATCGTATCAAGCTCCGGCACATCAAAACCAGTCAGCCACATATCTACAACAATGGCAATCTTAAAGTTTGATTTCGGATTTTTGAACTGACGGTCAAATTCTTTCCTATCCTCTTTTGTGCCAAGCATATCAAATAGGTCTTTTTCATCATCTTTATTACGAGTCATAACCAACTTGATTTTTTCCATTGGCTTCAACTCTTTTTTATCTTTCTCACTCAGAACAACACCATCATCACAAATCTTCTTTTCTGTCCATTTCGGTCTGAGTTCCTTTACTATCTTATAGAAATCGTATGCTATATTTCGGTTGGAACATACAAACATTGCTTTGCCTGCTACGGTTGCACCTTCTGCCACACGGGTTTCATAATGCTTGATAAAGTCCTCTGCAACAGCACGAAGTCTATCAGGGTCGCCAATAATAACTTCCATTTTGGCAACTGCTTTCTGACTTTCTTCTACTTGATGTTCATTTGCTCCCTCAAGCTCACACTGTGCATAATATTCTTCAATCTGTCTTACCTTGTCCTGATTAAGCATAACCTTAGCTGCACGACCATCGTAAACAAGATTAACTGTAATACCGTCCTTAACAGCTTCCGTCATTGTATATGCGTCTACAACACCACCAAAGACTTCGATTGTTCCATCAACCGGAGTTCCGGTAAATCCAACATAAGTTGCATTTGGTAAAGAGTCGTGCAAATACTTGGCAAAGCCATAGGTTTTCTGAACACCTGACTCTGTAATCTTAACCTTTTGGTCGAGATTGATTTGGCTTCTGTGTGCTTCATCAGAAATACAAATAACGTTCGTTCTGTCTGTAAGAAGCTGCAAATCCTCTGTGAATTTCTGAATGGTAGTCAGATAAACACCGCCACTCTCTCGTCCTTGAAGCTCCTCACGAAGTTTCTCACGGGACTCAATACTTACAACAGTTTCATCCCCGATATATTTCTTTGAACCTACAAACTGTTTGGAAAGCTGGTCGTCAAGGTCTGTTCTGTCCGTAATAATAAGAATAGTCGGAGAAGAAAAGTATTTGCTTTTCATCAGCATACGGGTAAGAAAAAGCATTGTATAACTCTTGCCGCAGCCTGTCGCTCCAAAGTATGTACCACCTTTACCATCTCCTTCGGGGCGAAGATGAGCCTTGATATTCTCATACAATTTATTTGCCGCAAAGAACTGTGGATAACGACACACTATCTTCAAATCCTTATCTGAGTTATCCGGAAAATAAATAAAATCTTTGATAACTTCAAGCAAACGGTCTTTTCGGAAAAGTCCTTTTATCATCGTTACAAGAGAATTGATACCGTCCAGTTCTTTATCGTCTGAGTTTATCTTTCTCCACGCATAGAAGAAATCATACGGGCTGAAGAAAGAACCATATTTATTATTTGCTCCGTCACTGATAACAACAAACGCATTATATTTGAAAATCTCCGGAATATCTCTACGGTAACGGATTGTAAGCTGCTTATATGCGTCCATTATGGTCGTATTCTCTTGTACCGCACTCTTAAATTCAAGAACAACAACAGGAATACCATTTACGAACACAATGCCATCAGGAATACGCAACTGATTATTTACGCCTTCAATTTCAAACTGATTAACCACTTTGAAAATATTGTTTTCGGGAGTGTCGAAATCAATAAGTTCAATATAGAGGTCTTTCTGCGTTCTATCCTCACGATTAAGAATAAATCCATCGCAGAGCAACTTAAATACAGCTTTGTTTGCTTCATAAATCGTACCGGAAATATTACGCAGCATTAGAATGACACTATCCACCTCACTCGGTGTGATACCATCTTTCGCATAGCGATTATAGAGGTATTGCTTCAGGTCGTCCGTAAGCAGAACCTCCGTCCTTTCTCTGTGTATCTGGTCGCCACTGACATAGGTGTACCCCTCGTCTTTGAACAACTCCATTATTGACATTTCCAATGCGTGTTCATTAAAATTTGCCATTGCGTTCACTCCTTTGGTATTCTGCATCAAATTATGATGCAACTACACTTGTATAATAAGCATTATAAAGTGCTTGTACTGTTTCATAATATTTATCTTCATAAGTTTCTGCTTGTGCGTCGGTATACTCTAAGAAAAACTGACAATCAACATCTTCGCCAAACTTATTATTTATAATTGTTGCTATATTCTCAACAAGTTCCATCATCCACATACAAACGGTTTCTTCTCTTGTGTGTGCTAGACTTTGATATTCCCATACATAATCAATCGGAGGTATAGGTGTTTCCTTATCAAAATCCATTTTTTTATCTACGAAATAATAGAAATATTCATCAATATACTCTCCAATAGATATTTGAGCCACATTCAAAATCATCATCAGACGATTTTCTTTATTTATAGGTTCAAAGATATTAGGAGTGCCGTTCCATTCTAATTCTCGGTATCTATCATAACTTCGATGAAAATATTTTGCTCCATCATACAAATAATCCCTTCCCAAATTATATTTCTCTATATCTTGCTGAAGTTTATCTATACATCCCTGTAACCAATACTTTCCCGTAAATTGTTTAATCTTATATCCGGCTTGATTTAATATCTCATTTTGTAATTCTTCAGAACACCGGCAGTATTCCGAATAAATTTTCCTTGTATGCTTTTCAAGCGGATATAGATTAGCTGCTATAATACACCACGGCAAATAATCTCTTTCCTCTTGATTATCAATTAGAAAAAGTCGAGCTTTTTCTTGCAATGCTATACGTTCCTTTTCGCATTGCAATTTCTGTATTTCCTTTTCATGTCGTGATTGCAACCAATAAATCAAAAAAGAAACTGCTATTGTTGCCACCAGTGACAATACTCCGATTATAATCTGAATTATATCTGCTAATGACATAGGTTCCTCCTTGTAAATGATAATTTAGCGGCTTGATAACTGAGTTAGTAAAGCATTTTGCAAGTCAAGAAGCTGTTGTATTTCATTGGTATTTGCAAGAATTTGAGCAAAAAGAGGTTCGACACGCTTTTCAAATAGAATTGCGTCTTCAAAATTAGGTTCAAATACTTTTTCCATTTCAAAATCTCGTGTTACCAATGCACTAAAAACAGCTCCCGATGCTTTTTTCTTCATTGTTGCTATTACATATCGGGTAAAAGAGAATACGAATAAGGCTGGAAAGTCATTCTTTCCCTTCAAAGCATAACACGATTGATTCATAGCCATAGGTACACCTGCTAAAGCTAAATTACCGACAGTTCCACGACAGGTAACGAATGTTGTATATGGTGGATATAATCGACTTGAACAGTTGTTTAACCCCTCATTGGTCAAATGCTTTTCGGTACTAATACAAAATGGTGAACGTGAAATATCTTTAGGAGTAAAGAAAAGAATGTTACCGTTCCAAAAACTATCTTCATCTGTCTTAGGAGTGCCACCACCCATAAGTTGTACAATATCCGTGAAAGATATTGTGGCAGTCGGCTTATTTTCTAAGAACACCTTGAAGAAAATTGTATCAGTGGTGTTTATTAAATTATCATTTATCTTCTGTTTCAAATCTATTCTATCGGTTATCGTCTTGTAGGCTTTCACTATTTTTCTCTGCTTTTCAATATCTGGTACTGGAAGTTCCACCATACAAAGCTCATTCCAATCGAAAATCTCTCTTACGCTTCCGTGTGACTTATACCTTGCATAACGGTCAAATTCTGGTCGGCTGAACCAAATCATAAGATATTCAGGGTCAAGTTCCTCTTTATTTTCAACTTCAAAAACTGTATAAGAGCTTGAAATGATACAATCTTCTTCATCTAAATAAGCAATAGAAATTTTCTCTCCATTTCGTGAAGTAACGGGTCCGTATGCAAACTGTCCCGTTCTGACTATCTTATAATTCGATAAATCAGTTCCTACAATATTTGCGATTGAAGGAATAAATTTTTTACTTATACTTACGCCAAGCAACTTTGTTACGGCTAAATTCTTATTACGCTCGTCCACAAGTCGAATGTAATTGCCTAATATCTTATATCCTTTTTCCATTCCTACCACCTTAACCAATGTATTTTCTATGAGCAATTTTCACATTGCTCTGCTTGACCATTGCATATTGCAATGTCGTATCTATTCTTCTATGCCCCAAGAGCTGCTGAAGCTGCTCTATTGGCATTCCTTTGTCTATTGCCATTGTTGCAAGTGTTCGCCTGAATTTATGAGGGTGTACCTTATTTAATCCCAAGCGTTTTCCAAGCTGTCGTAATCTCACTTCAATACCTCCGATATTCATTCGATTATACGGAGATTGTAATGAAACAAAAAGTGCTGGATTGTCGTCCTTTCGGCTATTTAAGTAATTCTGCAAATGTATTTTTGTTCTTGCATCAAAATATACTATTCGCTCCTTATCGCCTTTGCCGAAAACCACACATTCTCTTTCGTTAAAGTCTATATCCTCACGATTTAGCAACACCATTTTTCCGACACGCATCCCCGTTGAAGCAAGCATATCAATCATCGCCAAGTCCCTGAGTTCTGTGCAATTATCTCTCATCAATTCAAGTGCTTCATCTGAATAAGTTTCCTTAATGTTTGTTCCGGTCTTAACCTTATGTATTCGCCTGACCGGACTTTTCAAAATATAATCCTCGTCCTCAAGCCAAGAGAAAAAACTGGAAAGTATTCGTCTTATATTATCTATCGTAACTTTACTTGATTTTTTCTTTGCTTGATACTCTGTCAAATAACAACGAATGTCGTCAGTTACGATATATTTGATACTCTTTCCAATACCATCAAGCATTGACTGTATCGTTGCATTATAGTATTTCAGAGTTTTCTCAGAACAGCCTTCAATACGCTTTGCCGATAGGAAAGATTCTACTAAATTCTGTTCTGAAAGTTCCTCATCTTTTTTTATCTTTGTTACCTCATAATCAAAAAGTGTATACTGCAACACCTCTTGCAATCTTTCTGTCTGTGCGTTATTCAGATAAGGTAACATTCCTTGAATAACATCAGTGATTAGGTTCTGTTTCATAGTCAATTCTCCTTTTCTTTTTTAAGAGAACGACTACCAGTGGCAGTCCCTTGTTTTAACTCCCGCCACTGATGGGAGTTCTATTGTAAATGATAATTTAGACGATACTGCTCAAACATTGTATCAAAAATATTTTGAGTCCAACTCAGATAAATCTTCTTGGAAACAAGGCACTGTTGGCGATGTGTTGCAACTACAAAGGGGGCATGATTTACCTCGAACTGAAATGACTGGTGGTAAATATCCCGTTGCAGGTTCAACCGGAACAATTGGGTATCATGATGAGTTTACTGCTGAAGCTCCTGTTATTGTAATGGGACGAAGCGGCAATATTGGCAACCCAAGATTGTACCTTTGCAACTGTTGGACACATAACACATCGCTCTATGTAAAACAAATTTATGAAGCAGAACCGTTGTGGGTATTTTATTTGCTCAAAAATCTAAATTATGATGGCTTTGTTGGTGGTAGTGCAGTTCCTACATTAAATCGAAACGATGTTCATGCTTATGGAATAGCAATTCCACCACTTGAATTACAGAAATCTTTCTCCCAAAAGGTTATGAGCCTTATTTATTGCAAAGAAGAAAATCTTTCTGAAATAGAAAAACTGCAAGAATTGCAGAAAATAATTCTTACAACAATGTCAAGCCGCTAAATTATCATTTATCTTCTGCTTTAAAGCAATTCTCTCCGTAATTGCCTTATAACTGTTCACTATTTCAAGCTGGTTTTCAATAGGCGGAATAGGCAATTCTAGTCTGCATATATCATCCCAAGTAATCCCACCACGAACGCTCCCGTCAGTATGTAACCAACAAATTCGGTCAAATTCCGGTCTGCGAAACCACATCATCAGATAATCTTCATTCAAAATGCTGTTATCTATTACCTCAAACATAAAATATGCCGGAGAAACAATAGCAGGTTCTTCTTCATCATACAATGCAACCGGAAGTCGTTCATCACGACCAACGTGCATTGGATTACACGCAAACTTTCCTTTTGTTATCAGTTTATATTTACTCAAATCCGTACCAATGACATTTGCAACCGACGGCATAAAGAACTTGTCTATGTTAATTCCCAAAACTCTGTCTGTTATGCTTTCTCTGTTCCGAGTATCAATCAGTCGGATATGGTTTCCTAAAATATCATAATTCGATTTCATATCCCAACTCCTTAAATACAGCAAGCAAATCTGATTTAGATTTTTCCTCTTGAGCAAGAAGTTCTTTGAGTTCTCCCTGCAATGATTTCATTTTGGTATCAAAGTCGATGTTCTCATCACGGTTGACAAACTCAATATATCTGCTCGGTACAAGAGTAAATCCTTTTTCCTTTACTTCATCAAAAGAAGCAGAATAGCAAAATTCCGGCACATTCTCATAAGTTTCCTCATAGCCTTCCTGCTGCCAGTTATGATATACACTTGTAACTTTGGCTCTATCTTCCTCTGTCAATTCAATGTACTTCTTCTCATAAGGACTGCCCATCTGTCGTAAATCCATAAAGAGTATTTCATCTTCTCGATTACGATAGCGTTTTAGCTTTCCATTCTGTTCCACGACACGAGCCTTTTTATTCTTATTGAGTACCCAAAGGGTAACGCTGATGTCTGTGGTATAGAAAAGGTTTCTCGGAAGAATAATGATTGCTTCTACCAAATGATTTTCTATAAGCTGCTGTCTGATTTTTAACTCTGTACCATCATCAGATAATGCACCATTGGCAAGCAAGAAACCTGCTACACCGTTTTGAGAGAGTTTGGAAACAATATTCAGTATCCAACCATAGTTTGCATTACTTGTCGGCGGAACTTCATAGCCGTTCCAACGAGGGTCATCTACAAGCTCATTTTCGGCTCTCCACTGCTTCTGATTGAAAGGCGGGTTTGCCATAATGAAATCTGCTTTAAGGTCTTTGTGCTGGTCATTGGTAAATGTATTGGCTGCCATTTCTCCAAGATTTGCAGAAATACCACGGATAGCTAAGTTCATTTTTGCCAGTTTGAAAGTGGTATTTGTGTATTCCTGACCGTAAATAGACACTTTCTTTTTATTACCGCTGTGTGCTTCTACGAACTTGATGGACTGCACAAACATACCGCCCGAACCGCAACAAGGGTCATAAAGTATTCCATCGTAAGGCTCAAGCATTTCGGCAATCAGGTTTACAATACACTTTGGTGTGTAGAACTCTCCTTTACCTTTTCCTTCTGCAAGAGCGAACTTACTAAGAAAATACTCATATACACGACCTATAATGTCGTTCTCTTTATCATCAGTGTTGATACGATTGATTTCATCAAGCAAAGAAGCCAACTTTGCCGTATCAATATGTAAGCGGGAGTAATAGTTATCCGGCAAAGCACCTTTCAGTGCCGGGTTGTTCTTTTCAATCGTATAAAGTGCTGTATCTATCTTCAGGGCAATATCGTCCTGCTTTGCATTTTCAATAATGTACTTCCAACGGCTTTCTTCAGGAAGATAGAATACATTTTCCTGAGTATAAAACGGCTTCATATCCGCATACTTTTCGCCGTGTGTAGAAATAATCTTATTACGGCATTCCTCAAACTTGTTACTGGCAAATTTAAGGAAGAATAAGCTCAGAACAACGTGCTTATACTCCGCAGGCTCAACAGAACCTCTCAGTTTATCAGCACTTTTCCAAAGTGCTTCTTCCATTGATATTTCTTTCTTTGGTTTAGCAGCCCTTGCCATCTATAATTACCTCCGTGTTTTAATCTTCGTCTAAAATAACTTCGCATATATCTCCAATATCACAATGAAACACCTGACATATCCTCATCAGTACTTCAAGAGATACTGGCTCATTCTTATTTATCTTCGTTGCAGCGTATGATGTAATTTCGGCTGCACGCATTAAATCCTGTCTTTTCATTTGATTGTCAATCATAAGTTTTTGAAGTTTGTTATAGCATATCTTCATCAGTAACACCTCTTCATCTTATAATTCTTCTTCGTTACAGTTAACCATTTAACATTATATATTAAATTTTCAGGCATTTCAAGATTTCAGACAGAAATGTAACCTTTCAGACACTAAGGTGTCACTTTTTGCAAACACCTAATGCAACTCTTCTAAAGAATAATAAAAAAGAGATGCCGAAGCACCTCAATTATACATTCTATTATTAACATTCAACGCAATCATTGCTATGACCTTTTCTATCGGCGGCTCTTTTCCGTCCGGTGCAACTGCTTTCCAAAAAGCGATTGCTTCCGGTTCAGCACTTTTCATTGCTTCCCGAATGGCAAACTGCATTTCCTCTTTTACTGCTTTTTCGGTTGTTCCATTTTCTTTTGCTATTTGTCTGAAAATGTCGTTCACTTCTACTTCCTCCTATGTCTATTAGTATGTGTCTATCACTGACAGTTGTTGTTATAGCATATTTGCTCTGTCGAAGTCCCGAAAAATTTGTCGATAGCTGAAATTTTTTATACTGAAAAAAAGAAAGCTCGTCGATTAGGACGAACTTCTGTGTTTTATGGAAGTATTTGCTTTGACTGCTTCACAAGTGTATCTATGACTTCATAAATTCTGTTTCTATCTTCAGGAACAAGTTTTTCAAGCTTCTCATTCAGCATTGAGTTCTTGACTGTATATCCCGTTTCCAGAACATCTGTAAGAACCATATCCGATGATACACCTAAAGCATTTACTATCTTTATGAAAGTTTCGAGTGACGGAATTTTCTCTCCACGCTCAACCATACCAATATAATTTGTTGTCAAATCTGTTTTCTCAGCCAAATCTTCTTGGCGTAATTTCCTCGCAAGTCGGAACTTTCTTATATTCTTGCCGATTGTATCGAGCTTCATCACATCACCTCCCTTAGTGTGTTTCCATAACTAATAGTATAGGTTAAGTCGATTTCAAATCACACGCACCCAAAGGAAGTCAAACCAACTATTAGTGATGATTCCCAACTATTTTTATGTTATACTATAAAAGTAGTAATTCACGATTGTTAATGGCGAAAGACAAATCACAACCCAAGAGCCAAGTTAAACAATCTCCATAGAATAAACTTAGGGGTAAAAGGAATGGACGAACAAAAGATAATATTCAGTAATCGGTTTGAAAAAGAGAAATTTGAGGATTACAAAACAGATTTGGGAACTGGCAACACAATCACTCCTGACTTTACGGAAGCTGATGATTTTTTTAAATTTATACAGAAGAACCGCAGAAGTGTTCCAAGTAAAGAGCGAATTGCTGACAAGGATAAATTTATCAAAACCGTTTACGAACTATCCAATAGCTTTGAAATTGACGCTGACCTGATAGAATTTGCCGAGGGATATATCGCCAACATCTATGTAGATTATGCCTGCTACACTGGATATATCAAGAAGCTGTTAGCAATTCTTTTTATCCTTGCCGATGATATTTCCTTTTTAGACGGCAGTAAAGAAAATGCCGATATGCTTTTTAGCTTCACTTATCACACACACCATATTTTCCTGAATAACAGAGAAACAACTGATTTCTCATAATGTACCCGATGGCTACTCAACTGAGCAGCCATCTTTTCAATTTTCCAGACACCGTCTGGAATTTTTAATATGCCGGAATACCGTATCCATAGATATTGCTGCTTCCGACTGCGTACTGTCTTTGCTTGCAGGCGTCGCCTGAGTTGCCCTCTACGGTATAAACTGTGCCATTCTCACACTTCTCTACGATACCAACGTGGTCTGTTGTACCGTCGCCTTCCCAATCAAAGAAGATAATATCTCCTACCTTTGGTTCATAAGTGCGGTCTTGCCATTTTCCATTTGACTTAAACCAGTTTGCACCATCCACGCAACCTGCAAATTTCGGAACAAGTCCGCTTTCAATATACCCGCATTGGTCAGCACACCAAGATACGAAGCAGGCACACCATTCCACTCGACTATTAAAGCCGTACCAGCTCCAGTAAGGTTGTCCGCCCTGATTGCCTAGCTGTGTCAAGGCAACCTCAACAATCGCCTGATTACCTCCGGCAGTAAAGGCTCGCCCATACGGATAGTATCTCAAAACGTGAGCCGGATATTGGGTATCTCCATAACTGTCCCAACCAAGCCTTTGTGCCTGCTGAGTGGAAAACTCCACTGCATTGGCATAAGAATAACCGCCATACTTTGTTTTTGCCCAAGAAATATACCCATTACCGAAGTTGTAGCCTTGCAAGGCAAGTTTGATATGCTCCATATCTATCGGACTTTCCACTTCTGCCGAAGTAAGAGCCGCTTTCAATTCCTGAACTCCACACTGGATAGAATATTCAGGGTCTTTAATTCCATTGGGTTCGTGCGGATACTTCGTATTGAAACTTCCTTCTGCTGCCTGCATAGGGTCAAGTCCTCTGCCGCCGCTTTCCTGCATCATAACCGCCTTGATAAGTTCTACATACTCAGGAATGCCGTACTCTTTGGCATATTTCTGTATGATGGGTTCATAGGCTTCTACCTCTGCACTTACCGGAGTATAGGAATTACTGTCACTTCCTCCTCCAAACATTGCTACGGCAGCACCAAACAACACGACAATCATAATAATCAGCACCGCTATCCAACCGCCTGCTGCGATTGCTGCTACAAGTGCTTTTGTCCCTGCAATAATCGCTTTGACTGTCGCAACAGTAGCTTTCGCTGTGGCTTTGACGGTATCTGCTGTGGCTTTTGCTGCTTTCTTTGCCGCCTGAGCCGCTTTCTGTGTTGCTTTGGCTGTTGTTTTTGCTGTTTTCTGTGCTATAACGGCAGCTTCCTTTGTGGTCTTAATAGAAGTCTTTGCCGTTTGTTCCGCAGTCTTTACCGACCTCTGAACAGTATTGGTTGCACCTTTCGATACGGTCTTGACTGTCGTATTTCCTGCCGACCTTGCAGACTGTTTAATTGTTTTCTCCGTACGCTCCAGAGTTCGGATGCTCTGTTTTCCGACAGGATTGACCGATTGTTTCTGAAGCTGTTTCTCTGCACGCTTGGTCTTGAAATTCTCAATTCCCGTTTTGGCTTTCTGATAATTCTGTCTTGTTTCACGCACACCCCATCTGCCGACCTTATCTGCACGGTATGCTGTTTCATGAACAGTCCTATCCGTTGCCACTTCGATTTTATCAGAAGCATATTTCTCTGCGGAATTTTCCGAAGCATTCGTGGAATGCTCTGCCTTATCTTTCGTCATCACATAGGCTTTCTTCATTCGCTCCGTGGCAACTGCCGCCTTATTTATGGTCTTGATTGTACCTTTGCTTGTATCTCTTGTTTTTATATCAGCCATCGGTTTCCTCCTTTCTCGAAAAATAATAGAGAGTGGGGTTTAATCCACTCTCTTAGCGACAACAACAAGCCTGCCATTGTTTCTTGAATATTCACAAGTAGAAAGAGAAATCAGCTTGTCGCCATACTCTGCCGATACTCCGGTATCATACAAAGAAAGTTCCTTGCACTTAGCAACATACGCATCAAACTCTGCCGCATTTTCTGCGTCCGTAAACTCATAATACTTAAAGCTATCGGAGCTGTCTGTATAAACGACTGTCTTAAAGACTGCAATCACTTCATACTGGTGTCTGTCCGTCAGTGTATCAAAGGTAATAGTCTTATGACCTTCCCAAAAGCTCTTGTTTCTGTACTTCATCAGTCCCGTAAACATCGAACCGTCATTCATGTGGTGTCCGTAAATAATGATGTTGTCTGAAGGTTTCTGCACATCGCAATTTTCCTGCACATACGGGCAGCCATAAGCGGAATAGGTCTTATCAAACTTGTGCTTCAGGTAGAAATTCGGCTCATTTACAGACTGCACGACCGGATAGTTGATATTGGTATCCTCAACCTTTATCCAACCCACCATATCCTCATTCTGCCGATAGAGTTCAAGATATTCTGCAAGATAGTCCTTATCTTCCGAAAACGTCACGCCCTCATTTTCCTTTGGCGGCTCGTCCTGCACAATCTCCGCAAGGTTATCATAGACTTCATTCTGCTTGGCAGAGTCAATGTGATTACGGATAATAAAGAAGCTGCTTACAGACAACACTACCGTAAACACCATCGCAATAATAATATAGATTTTTCTGCTCATTTTCTCTTACCTTTCCATATCGTTTCTCTTAGGTGGAGTCAAATCTCTGCAATACTCCGGATACCTCAACTTGATACCCTCCATAAAATACGGAGCATATCCGCAACAGAACAGTTCCTCCGGTGTATAGAGATTTTCCCTGCCTTCTTCCGTAAATCCATTCCAGAGATTAAAGGCAAGGTGGCAGACCTTGACTGTGCCACTTGTCTGCCAACCGCCGTGCATACCTTCCGGTATGATGCAATCCCTCTTAAAATCAAACATCTTTCCGATGTTCATTCTTGTTTCTTCTGAAATACCCATCACATAGAAAAATGCTCTGTGATAGCAGTCGTTGACTTTGCACTTATCCAAATTTTCCAATACAAAATCTCTGTGTGCAGCATTGCGAAATTGAATCTTAGACATTGTAAATCCCTCCTTATGCTTCGCCTGGTTTGGTTGTCATCAGTTTATAAAGTTTCGTGTTCTTAGGGAATTTGTTTGCAAACGGTACAAGCGAACTTCCCACCTTGATAAGTCCGTGTCCTGCTTCCACATTCGTGATATAGGACATCTGGAGGTCAGAAATATTCAGAAGTTTTGCAAGCTCAAGCCTGTCTGTGGAAGCCTGATTCAGCATAATGATGAACTCTGAGTTTGCAAGCATTGTTCTCGCTGTGTGGCTCTGCAAAAGGTCATCGACATTCTGAGTGATTCCACTTGCGTATGCACCGTATTTTCTCACACGCTTCCACAAGGTAAAGAGGAAGTTTGCAGAGTATTCGTGCTGGAACAGAAGATAAATCTCATCAATGAAGATAAAGGTGTTCTTACCCTTTGCACGGTTCTGTGTGATACGGTTCAGGATAGAGTCAAGGACAACAAGCATACCAATCGGCATAAGCTGTTTACCCAAATCAAGAATGTCATAGCAGATAAGGCGATTATTGGTATCCACATTCGTCTGCTTTGCAAAGGTATTCAGAGAACCGTGTGTGAAAAGTTCAATGGCAAGTGCCAGTTCCTTTGCTTCCGGTTCGTCCTGCTGCAAAAGTTCTGCCCTGAAATCCTGCAAGGTCGGTATATGTCCCTGATAGTCATTCTGCTGATAACTGCGATACACGCTTGCCGTGCAACGGTCAATGATAGACTTCTGCTTCGCTCCGAGATTTGTTCCTCCGATAAGCTGTTCACAAAGGGACATAATAAACTCGGATTTCAAAATGACAGGGTTTGCACCGTCGCCGTAATCCTTATTCATATCCATTGCATTGATGTGATTGTCGGAAGTAGCAGAAATATTGATTACCTCTCCGCCCATTGCATTGACAAGCTGTGAATACTCTCGCTCAGGGTCGATGATGATAATATCTGCGTCTGAAGAAAGCACCTGATTGATGATTTCTCCCTTTGCCGCAAATGACTTACCGCCACCAGATACACCGAGAATAAAGGAGTTACCATTCAAAAGTTGCTTACGGTCTGCGATAATCATATTTTTGCTGATAACATTCTGACCGTAATAGATACCGTTCTCGTGGAAAATATCCTGCACCCTGAATGGGATAAATACCGAAAGGCTCTCTGTTGTAAGTGTTCTGAAGGCATCAATCTTTCTTGTTCCAAACGGCATTACCGTGTTGAGTCCATCTACCTGCTGAAATCTCAGTGTTGCAAACTGGCAAAGATGTTTTCTTGCTGTGGTAAGCAACGCTTCCGTATCATTCTCAAGCTGTTCCTTACTGTCTGCTGTAATAACCATTGTGATAACAGCGAACATCATTCTCTGGTCACGGGTCGTAAGGTCATCGAGGAACTCTTTCATTTCTTTCTTCTGCTGCTCCATATCATACGGAACAGTTGCAGAGAAGTTGTTATTGGCATTCTGCCTACGCTGCCAGTTTGTGATATTGGTTTCCACACCAAGCAGACGGTTTTCTGCTTCCTTTACTGCTTCATCAGTCGGAACAGGAACAATATCAATAGACATCATCAGATTTCTGTTCATATCCGTAAGTTCCGCTACCATACTGTCCTTGATATAGGACGCATATTCACGAAGAAAAAGGACTCTTCCATAACGGTTTCCCATCTTGAAATAGTCCTTTTCAAATTCCATTGTGTCGGGGCAGATATAATCCTTAAAATCGTGTCCCTTTTTTCTTGTTTCCTTAATATCAAAGTGAAAAGAACTTTCTTCTCCCACACGATAGAAGTCGTGGAAAATACGAAGTCTTTCGTCTGTTTCCAGTTCCACACACTTACTTCCAAGCCTGCCGAAGTGAGCAATCAAATCTGCACCGACACGGGCAAAATAAGTTCTTGCGTCCTCCACACTCTTTTTGTTGATGGAAATGGTAATATACTTATCCTGAACAATGGAGTTTGCACCCGTTGCCTTATCAAGAAGCATTTTGTTGTATTCTTCTCGATACTCGTCCAGATTATCTCCGGTTGTCGGAATAAGGATTGTCTGCTCAAAATCCAGTCTGTTGAGCCGACGATTATTGATTGTGATTTTTGTCGTTGCACCACTGTCAAGAGAGTTCAGAAGTTCGGAATATTCAAGGAACATCGCTTCCTTATCCTCACGGCTCGCCACTGCATAGTTAATATCTGTAAAGCGGTAGGTCTTTGAATATTTATCCTTTCCCACTTTGAAAATGCCATCATCAAAGATAGCTGCTACGGGAATCACGTCCTGCACCCCTTTCGGTACAACAAATTTTTCTTTATCCTGCTTAAACAGGTTCGTAAGAGTCTTAATCATTTGACTTCAATACCTCCTTCTGTTTCTGTTCAATGCTTGGCTTCATCAGTTCGTAATACACATTGGTGGAGTGGAACACCAGCTTCTTCGGCATTAAAAACTCCGCCTTTATCCACGCATAGATTGCTTTTTCTGCGGTCATACCGTTGTACTTCACAAAACCAAGTGCCGCAAACGGAGCAGCACCCAAAATGCACACCCACGATACGGTTTCCGTGCCAACATACGGTCTGAGCAAGAAATACAGTCCTACTGCAACGCCACAAGCGAGAACAGAAAAAATGAACTGTCTGAGCGACAGTCCAAAAAACATTGACTCTGTATAATTTCTGATTTCTCGGTTAATTTTTACTTCCATATCTGTTTCCTTTCCTGCGGTTTCGGTCTTTCTCCCTCACGCATTTATCATTCAGGCAAAAGACTTTGCCTTTTCGTTTACCGCCATAGTAAACGCATTTCTTACAATCTCTTTGGTTCATCTCAAAATCTCTCCTTAAAGTCCCATCATCTCTCGGATAATACGGTCAGACATTTTTACTGCACCGACAAGAACAAGCATATTAAATACCAATTCCCCGATATATGCCCACACCTGCGTAACTGCTGTTGCATCAGGATTCACTACTGGTGGCGATGAAGCAAATACGGAGAAAATAATACAAGCAAGTACAATGACTGCTCCTTCAAGCAGAACGGCACAATAGCTCTTGATAAAACTCTTGCCTACATTCTGTGTCGGTTCTCCTGCAAATGTGGAAAGTGGTATCGGTGCAAGTGCTGTGTACATATAAAGTTTGAAAAATCGTCCATACACTGTCATTATCAGAATGAACGAAAGCACTGTGATAAATAATCCTCCGATAAGCGTTACCGCCCACAAGGGAATACTCTCGAAAAATCCGCAATCTTCTATGGTCGTTACCATCTCTGCGGGCAAGGTCGTCTGTTCCGGAGTTCCAAATCCGGCAGCATTCATAATGGTTGAAATTGTCCCTTGCACGATATTAAATAGTGCAAGCATAAGCTCCATTCCGTATGTGATAACTCCTTTCGCCAATGCAAAACGAACAAAGAGTTTTAAAGCGTGTTCCGGTTTCTTCACATCTGTAAAACTTCCGCAGGTCTTTACCATACCTATCACAAAAAACAATACAAGTAAGGCAAGCCCGATAGCCTGAACCGCACCATTGATGTCAACGATAACCTTCCAGATATTCCCGCCCTTAAAGTTCTGCGGTGTAGTTGTGATGAGCGTCCATATTTCCGACAGTTTTTCATTCCAAGTTTCAAGGGCATTTTCAAGATTTTGAACTACCCAGTTATCACTCATTCAAAGCACCTCCTTACAATTAAGAGGTGTACCTTAACTTGGCACACCCCTCGATAACTGTGTAACTCTTATCTTAGCCTGTGATAAGAGTAAGGATTTCTTTCGCAAAAGTGATAATGACACCACCCGCAAGAGTCAGGAAGCCATTGGCTCTCTGAGAAGGGTCGTGAGATTTGAGTGAAAGACCGACCTGCACGATACCAAAGCCAAGCAAAATCATACCGATGGCACGGATAAGTCCGAAGATAAAATCGGACAGATTATTTACTACGGTAAGCGGGTCATTCGCTGCAAATGCAGTCGTTGTCATTCCAAGTGCCAACGCACCGACAATGACCATTGTGCAGTAAGCACGGAAGCCTTTCTTAACCTTTCCGGTCATAGGCAGTTTCTTCGTTTCCTGAATGTCAGTTGCTTTTTTCTTAAAAATAGTCATAGTTGAATACCTCCAAAATTTAATTTGTTTGATTGTTTATGAACAGAGCTTCCATCTCCTCATCGGAAAGAAGTTCCCAGTTCGTTTCTTCCATTTCCTTTTCAGGAAGTGTTGCAGGGTCAATGTCCCAAATGGCAATCGAAGCAATATCTTTTGTGACTTCTCCGTGCTTATAAGGACTTGCCTTTCCGTCTGTGGTAAGTGCCACATTTGGGTGTTTCATAATGTCATATTTGAAATCCATAATGGGTCTTTCCCCACGGATAAATAAAATAGCGTACTGATTATCGAGCATACGCACCTCATCAGGGGTAAGTAACTCTCTGCCGCTAATCTGATAGTTGGTGGAATAATTACCGCTTCTTCCGGTACTCTTTCCGAACGTGTTGGTATCAATGGTTTCCTTGCCCAACAGCTCCGACACATATTTATGGGTTGACTGCTCATTTCCACCAAGGTAAAGAAATTCGTCGCAGTTACCCACAATGCTCTCCCACTGTTTTTCAAACAAGGCTTTAAGCTGTGCCAAGTTCTGTAAGATGATACTTACCGATACCCCACGGGAACGCATAACCGACAGTATCTTGTCGAAGTCGTCCGGCAGTGAAACATTGGCAAATTCGTCCATCATAAAATGAACAGGCATCGGCAGACAACCGCCGTGGATATGGTCGGCTGCATAAAACAACTGCTGAAAAAGCTGTGTGTAAAGAATGGATACCAAGAAGTTGAAACTAGAGTCGTTATCCGGTATCAGTGCAAACAGTGCCACCTTTTTCTCTCCGAGTGACTGTAAATCCAGTTCATCGGCAGAGGTAAGAGCAGCAAGACTTTCCAAGTTAAACTTTTCAAGCCTTGCTGCAAGGGTTATCTGTATGGATTTTAATGTTTTGGAAGAACCGGAATGATAAGAGTGGTAATACTTCAAAGCAATGTGGTCAGGATTATCTATCATCAAATCCGAAAACAGATTATCAAGCGGAGAAGGACTTGGGTCGTCCTCGTCCTCAATCGCCCCGGCTCTGAGCATTTCCATTACCATCGCAAAATTCTGTTCTTCCGGCGGTGCTTCATAATGCAGATAAAATACAAGTGCAAGCAGAAGCATTGACGCTGCCGTATCCCAAAATGGGTCATTGCTCTGTGAACCTTTCGGAGTGGTACTCTTAAAAAGATTGGTTACGAGCTTCTGCACATCATTGTCATTCTGCAAATAAACAAAAGGATTGTAACAATGGCTTTTCTCCATTGAAATCAAATCAAGCACACGCACTTCGTAACCTTTCTTCTCAAGAAGATGTCCCGTATCTCGCAGGATTTCCCCTTTCGGGTCTAATATCACATAGCTGTTTCTTGCAGCGTTCATAATATTAGGCTTTGCATAAAATCTTGTCTTACCTGCACCGGAGCCACCGCACACAAGCGTATTCAGATTTCGTCTGTGCTTCTTGGCATTAAGTCCAATGCACACATTCTGAGTCATCAGCTTATTTTCTGACAGCGGCTTTTGTCGGTACTTTTTATCAATGGCTCTGACATTGCCCCATTTGGCAGAACCGTGTTCCTCTCGTCTGCGGTAATTCTTTCTTGTTGAGAAATAAATCCCGATACCCATTCCATAGCATAAAAGTAAAATGAGGACAGTTTTCAGGCTGTCCCCACATAATTTTATGGAAAATGGATTATCAAAGAGTGTCGCAAGATTGGCTGCTATCTCCGGCAATCCTCCGCTTATGGAAGGTGCAATCAGAAGTGCCAGCCATATGACCGGAACGATACCGACAATGGATAAAATAATGGCAGTCTGCCTGTCATTATCTCGCTTCATCTGAGCGTTTCCTTTCAATCACTTTGAACTTTTTCAATGGGGCATTTCCGACTTTTACAAGCAGGTCGTCTACTGCGTCTGCGGACTTGCCTTCCTCCATCAACTTTGTTTTCTCATCGTTTAAGGAGCGAATGACAACACCGTGTTCATAATCGTCCAAAGCAATGTGGTAGAGTTTTTCTTTTTCCATATCTGCCCTCCGTTATCTCTCATAGTCCTTTGAACGCTCCTGCTTCTTGCGGAACATTTCATCAGAGATATGACTGTGAATTTCTGCCATTGCATTTCGTGTCTTGGAAAGCTCCGCACGGATTTCTTTCGGCTCTTTGGAAGCCAGTCCCTCCGGAATACGGTTAATTGCAAAATTCTGTGTATCTACGCCATACTTCTTGCAAATCATATATCCGATACACACTGCCTGAAAGCCCATATCCCTGCGGCTGTAACTTTCGCTGTTGATGGAAAGCTGTGCGTGTCCAAGTTCCTGAGCGACACACTGAGCAACTGCTACGCTGTCGCCCACATTACGCTTCACATACAAGGTCTGCTTTTCATTATTATAGAAAGCTGCCATATTCGGATACGGAAGTTCATCGGTTGCCGCAACCTCCACCGGAGATACA
>NZ_WQNP01000138.1:321-621 GCF_018783905.1 Ruminococcus sp. MCC718 | reverse complement strand
TCTAAAATCACATCTTCGGTTGATGTGGTCTGTTGTTCGATTATCTTGTAGTGCTTTTCCGTCAGTTTCGTGGATTTACGTATTTCTTTCAGATAATCAATCCCTGTTTTCGCTGTGATTGTTTCCAGCATTTTGAGTGTCGGGTCAACCTGCCGTTGAATCCAGCGTAGGGTTCTGTCCAGTGTGTAGGGTTCGGGTTTGGTCGTGAGCTTTAACGGCTCTCTGTTTTCCCCGATGAACCATGCCCAGCGGACAGACAATTTCCAGTCGCTCCGTTTCTTGTCCACCTCCTTGTCCACG
>NZ_WQNP01000138.1:0-311 GCF_018783905.1 Ruminococcus sp. MCC718 | reverse complement strand
TTGATAATAGAAAATGCCGTCCGTTCAGCGTCATAGTAAGTCAGCAGGTCACGGACAGCATAATAAGCACGTTCATTTTTCAACCGTATTTCAAATCTGTTTTTTATCGGTGCTTCCTCAATGGGAATCCCAAGTTTGATGTACTGCTCATAGCTTTTTTCATAAACACAGAAGTACACCTCACTTTTCAATGAGCCGATATAAAGCGTATAGCCCATACCAGCCTTGTCTTGTTCCTCATGCTTGACCAGTTCGCCGGAAGCATAGGACTTAAAGGAACGGAACACCGATACACATTCCTCATTCCGGCA
>NZ_WQNP01000137.1:0-328 GCF_018783905.1 Ruminococcus sp. MCC718 | reverse complement strand
TCTGGAAATTCCACGCATACGCTAATCCACCAGTTTAATCCGTCAAAGGATATTCTCGGATTCATATATTTAGCATCTGTGGGAATACGTCCATGTTCTGCAAGTCTTACCCAGTTCAGCTTTTGTTTGTTCGCTTTCCTGCTAGAAGAAAATCCCTCAAATTTAACGTGAGTGTCACTAAACTGTATTTTAATGTTGTCCTGATAAAATTTAGGCGTTGATTTCTTTTTAGACTTGAATCTCGGATATTTTTGCAAACTTTTGAAAAAGTTTTTGTAGGCTATGCAAGCATCTTTAATTGCCTGTTTGGTTACATTATTGGAAACAT
>NZ_WQNP01000136.1:0-1671 GCF_018783905.1 Ruminococcus sp. MCC718 | reverse complement strand
TCAATAATATTCTACTCTAATATCTTGCAAAACTCAACATATACTTATATAATTTTATAATTTATGTTTAACTGTTAATTCCCCCTTATTTCTGTATGTGGTACGCTCCTGTGTTCCTTTATTTTGAACTGTCTGTTCCTGTGTTTTGATGGATGATTTTATTTTCTCTTAAAATGTCCGCTCTTTCCGCCAGCCTTTTCCAGCAGATGGATGTCCGTGATCTCCATGGCCCGATCCAGTGCTTTGCACATATCGTAGATGGTCAGCAGTGCAATGCTCACTCCGCTCAGTGCTTCCATCTCCACACCGGTCTTTCCGAAGCAGGCCGTTTTGCAGACAGCTTTTATGCTCTTTTTTTCTTCATTTAATTCAAAATCCACATCACATTTTGTCATTGCGATCGGATGACACAGCGGAATCAAGGATGCATTGTTTTTTGCCCCCATGATCCCGGCGATGCGGGCAATTCCAAGTACATCTCCCTTTTTTGCCGTTCCCTGCGAAATTGCCGCAAAAGCATCCTCATTTACAAAAATGGTGCCCTCCGCTTTCGCCACACGGTATGTATCTGCCTTTTCATGGACATCCACCATATGTGCCTCGCCGCTTTCGTTGAAATGTGTCAGTTTCTTTTCATTCATACTGTTTCTATCCGTCCTGTTAATCTGTTTCGACTAGTTTATCCGCATTATCCTCATTTTAAACCATCCGTCAGATTGTTTCACCTGTGTCTGACTCAATTTTAGCTGCACGTATTTACATGATGACAAACCGCTTCCAGCACGCTGCCGCCGATACTTCTGGCTTTATCTGAAATCGTAAAACAGTTTTTCAATTCACCTTCTCTTGGATCAATATCTGCGATCTTAAATCCTTTCGGAAAATGATAGCCTTCTCGGATCAGACCTCGGATAATGCCGGTGATTGTTGCCGGAACTGCTACCGATGCACCGCTAAAATTTCCGGATTCATCCATGTTTTCATAAATTCTGGCAATCTCTGTGCCCGCTTCCACTACATCACCGATCTGGTGGATATTTTTGATAAATCCTTCTGTCGGTGCATGGATTACGCGTTCTTTTGTAAATCCACCGATATTGCCCGGAATCCCGGTATTCGGAAGTGCCGATCCTTCTTCTAAAATTCTTGCCAGATTATGTCCACGCATCGATTCGATCACAAGATCCACATCGACCCCGGCCGTAAATCCAGGCCCGACTCCGATCACAAGCGGAGCCATCTCTTTTGTTGTTCCAAGGTTTTTCTTGGCAATGATCGCATCCACCACGACATCCGGATGCAGCTCTGCGATTGACGCTCCTTTGGAATCAACGAAAAGCGGTACACATCCTCCGGCAAAAACTTCTTCCATTTCAGATACAGAATCAATCCTCTGTGCCGTCACGCCTTCCACGGTCGCTTTTCCTTCGTAGACCGCCTCACAGAACGAAACCTGACGGCGGATCGCCGCCGGATGATCCGTTTCCAGCACCAGCACACGAAATCCCGCCCGGTGCAGACGGTGTACGATCCCTGTCGCCAGATCCCCTCCGCCGCGGCAGATGATCAAACTATTCCGTTTCATTTTAATCCGTTACTGAAAACTTATAAAAAGTTATAAACCTTTATGTTTCATTCCTACTTCAACGAGTATGCTTTTGATGATATAAA
>NZ_WQNP01000135.1:0-115197 GCF_018783905.1 Ruminococcus sp. MCC718 | reverse complement strand
CTCACGATGGACACCCTTGCCTTCGGCTATATCCTTCCCACTACCGGGCGGATTCGGGACTTTAACCCGTTAGAAACGTGTGCCGCTAGGCGCACCAAACAAAAGAGCCACGGTTTTCCATGGCTCTATTGTATCATAAATCAAAACTTATTTTCATTAAAATTTAAAGGTATCTTTCAGTCCCAGCCATTTCTGGTCTTTATCACTCAGGTTCAGCGGTGTACCGTCTGCCAGCGTATAACCTTCTGCCGATGCACTGCCTTTGTACTCGCCCTTCACTTCCGGCCACTCGATGCCGATCTCCGGGTCGTTCCATGCCATGCCGCCCTCATCGTTTGGATGCCAGAAATCGTTCACTTTATAGCAGAATTCTGCCTCATCGCTCAGCACCAGAAATCCATGTGCAAAACCTTCCGGAATGAGGAACTGCTTTTTATTTTCCGCAGATAAAACCACGCCGAACCATTTTCCATAAGTCCTGGAATCGGAACGCAGATCCACGGCAACATCAAATACCGTTCCACGTACCGCACGGACCAGCTTGCACTGCGGATACTGTTTCTGGAAATGCAGGCCTCTCAATACTCCTTTTGTGGACATGGACTGGTTATCCTGTACGAAATGAATATCAATGCCTGCCTCTTTCATATCTCTTTCGTTGTAGGTTTCCATGAAATAACCACGCTCGTCACCATGAACGGCCGGTTCTACGATACAAAGGCCTTCGATGCCGCCTACATTTTTCTCAACTTTGATCTGTCCCATTTTCTTTATCTCCTTCTGCAACTGTTCAGTATCTTTTTATCTTAGTCGGTGAAGACTCCCACTTCTTATTTTTTGTACTTATCTTTTAAAATGTATCCGAAATCACGCTTTGATTTCTTTCAGGTAACGGCTCAATGCGTCCTGCCAGGTCGGAAGCGGTGTAAATCCATTTTCCACCAGCTTGCTCTTATCCAGACGGCTGTTAAACGGTCTTGCCGCTTTGCTTAAGCCATATTCTGCTGTGGTTACCGGCAGAACCCTGGTCGTATAACCTGCCTGACGGTAGATTTCTTTCGTAAAATCATACCAGCTGATGTATCCGCCCTCGTTCGTCGCATGATAATAACCATATTTTTCTGTTTCATTCATATCAACCAGCAGACGTGCCAGATCATAAGTGTAAGTTGGCGTACCAATCTGATCATTGACCACACGAACCGTGTCATGCGTCTTGCCGACATTCAGCATCGTCTTGATAAAATTCTTGCCATTTAAGCCAAAGACCCACGCAATGCGGACGATAAAATATTTCTCCAGTGTCTGGCTTACTGCCAGTTCCCCTTCCAGCTTCGTCTGTCCATAGACATTCATCGGCTTATAATCCTTGCAGTCCGGTTTCCATGGCTCTGTGCCCTGACCGTCAAATACATAATCTGTGCTGATGTAAGTCATCTTGCAGTCCAGCTTCTTGCAGACATCCGCAATGTTCTGTGTGCCGCCCGCATTGATCGCACGGACCTTTGCAACCTTGTCATCATCTTCCGCCATATCAACCGCAGTCCATGCCGCGCAGTGGATCACCGCATCCGGTTTTACGCTCTCAATGACACGCTTTACTGCTTCTTTATCTGTGATATCCAGTGAAAGATAAGGTGCTTTTGTCACCTCAGAACCATCTTCCACACCGCTGTACTGCTCCTGAATATCAGAACCGACACCTTCGTGCCCTCTCCTGATCAGTTCGTTCATTACATCATGTCCAAGCTGTCCGCCGACACCTGTTACAAAAAATTTCATGCTGTTTCCTCCACTAATTATGCTCATGAGCGACTGGCTCACAAGTTACTTCTTTTAAGTATCATAACTCATAGCATTTACTAAGTCAAACCGAAAAGCTGAAATCATTCCCTGACTGCACCGGAGAGTCATGTAAAATCAATATTCTCCAAGATCAAACAATTCCTCAAAGGTTATTTTCAAATTCGGGAACATCACCAGTTGTAACTCCTCTTTATTCTGTGCAGTAACTGTTTTATAAAGATACGGATATCCTGTTCCATCCTCTTCGAAGTCAAAAAGATAGATTTCTACGGACTTTTTTCTCCAATCAACGATCCAGTATTCAGAAACTCCGACTTTGCAGTAAATATTCATTTTTTCGTGCCTGTCGTATTTCTCTGTAGCACTGGATAAGACCTCCATCACAAAACGAGGAATACCTGTAAAAGAAATATTCTTTCGATCTCTCAAGTTGCAGATAATGGATACATCCGGAATCATTACTTTATCATCGTTCTCACGCCATTCATACTGCACACCATCACCAAAGACACGACACAGACTGTCTTTAATCTGACTGCCAATTTTGATAACAAAATTGTTGATAACCATAGCGTGTTCCAGGTAAGTTTTACTTAAATCCTCAACAGGTAATACATTACTCATGCAATGCTGCACCTCCTTGATATATAGTATTGTTTACGTTCTCTGAAGTCTTTCACCGCTGCTGCGTCTTCTTTGCAGGTCATACCGCACCTGATGTCACTCTGATATCACTCTACCGTCACGCTCTTCGCCAGATTTCTCGGTTTATCCACATCCAGTCCTTTTGCCACGCTGACATAGTATCCGATCAGCTGCAGCGGAACCACGGCCAGGCTTCCGACAAAATGCTCATCTACTTTTGGTACATAAACGGTAAAGTTCACCTGATCTTCGATTTCGTATTTTCCATAGGTAGTCAGTCCCATCAGGTAAGCTCCGCGGCTCTTACATTCGAGCATATTGCTGATGGTTTTCTCATAAAGTTCGCTCTGTGTCAGGACTCCGATCACCAGGGTTCCCTGTTCGATCAGGCTGATGGTTCCATGCTTCAGTTCTCCTGCCGCATAGGCTTCGGAATGGATATAGGAAATTTCTTTGAGTTTTAAGCTTCCTTCCAGGCAGACTGCATAATCAATGCCGCGGCCCACGAAGAATACATCATGTGCGTTTGCATATTTGGAGGCAAACCACTGGATCCGTTCTTTATCTTCCAGGACTTTCTGCATTTTATCCGGGATGGTAAGCATCTCAGAAATGTAATAGCTGTACTGTTCTTCTGAAATCTTTCCTCTGACTTTTGCGAACTGCACTGCCAGGCAGTACATTGCGGCTAACTGTGCACTGTAGGCTTTCGTTGTTGCAACTGAGATTTCCGGGCCTGCAAGTGTATAGAATACCTTATCGGCTTCGCGTGCAATGCTGCTTCCAACTACATTGACGATCGCCATTGTGGTAATATTCTTTTCTTTTGCCATTCTAAGAGCCGCCAGTGTATCGGCTGTTTCACCGGACTGGCTGACTACGATCACCAGTGCTTTCTGGTTTAATGGCATTTTTCGATAACGGAATTCGGATGCCAGCTCTACCCTCACCGGAATATCCGCCAGATCTTCAAATACATACTGTGCTGCCATACCCACATGCCATGCCGATCCGCAGGCAACAATATAGATCTGATCAAAATTCTGAATCTCTTCGTCCGTGATCTCTACTGTTGAAAGGTCAATTTTATCCTCTTTGATGACCGAATTGAGCGTATCCTGGATTGCTTTTGGCTGCTCATGGATCTCCTTCATCATAAAATGCTCAAAACCGGCTTTCTCCGCTGCTTCGGCATCCCACTTGATCTCAGTTGTTTCTTTTTCAATCTCATCGCCATCAAGATTATAAAAATGTGCCTCTCCCGGAGTCAGTTTTGCGAACTCCAGATTTCCAATATAATAAACATTTCTGGTATATTTGAGAATTGCCGGAACATCAGAAGCAACATAAGTTTCGCCGTCTGCAATACCAATGATCATCGGACTGTCTTTTCGTGCCACCCAGATCTCCCCCGGATAATCCTTAAACATCAGTTCCAGAGCATACGAACCGCGTACACGCACCATCGTTTTCGCAATCGCATCGATCGGACCCAGATTATATTTCTTATAATAGTAGTCCACCAGCTTGATCACAACTTCTGTATCTGTCTGACTGTAAAAAGTATAGCCATGTTTTAATAACTTTTCCTTCAGCTCCGTATAATTCTCAATAATGCCATTATGCACACCAACAACCTCGGATTCTACCATACCTGAGCCAGAACCGCTGCAGTTTCCCGACACATGCGGATGTGCATTTGTCTGACTCGGTTCCCCATGCGTTGCCCAGCGAGTATGACCGATCCCGCAAGTACCTTTTAAGGTATGACCATCGTCCGTTTTCTCCGCCAGATTGCTCAAGCGTCCCTTTGCCTTCACAACCTGTGCCAGATTCTCTCCGTCTCGAACAGCCAATCCCGCCGAATCATATCCCCGGTACTCCAGTTTTGACAAACCATCCAATAAAATCGGCGCTGCCTGATGTTCTCCTGTAAAACCAACAATTCCACACATAATGTATTCCTCCACTTTTTCTGAATAAAATAATTTGAAATTTGCTCTTATCAAAAATCAAACACTTCAGACAATCCTTATGTTTCTCTTTTCCATAATAACTCAAAAAAATTTTTCAAAAATCTCCCTCTACCTGTAGAGATCCTCCAGCGTTACCAGCCGGACTTCACCGTGCTCCTGTGCCTGAAGAAGTCCATCCGTAAAACCTCCTTTTGAAAAGATATAATAGTGATAATTATTCTCTTTTCCGAAAACTGATGCGTAATCCCTGAGTAAATCGAATTCATCCATACCAATTTTCTCATTTCTGTACCTGCACGAGCCAATGATATAATCCTTACCTTCAACAGATGTTCCAACGATATCAATCTGCATCTGCTTTTTCTTCTTCCGGTCTGTCCCCCACCACTGACCGATTTCACTCAGCTCAACGAGAAGATTATCTGAATAATAGAGCAGATAATCCTGACACATCTTCTCAAAAATCAACCCCATGTAATTAATGTTTAAGAAGCAAAGACAATACTCTCGGTCTTGCACCTTTTTCATATCGAAATCCCAGTGCATGACGTATAATTTCCGGTAAATAAAGTTTTTCTCCATCACGTTTCAAATATCCGGATTGTGTCATGGACTTTTCTTCTGCCGATGTAAATATATTATTTTCCAGATTCATTGGAAGTGTTTTTTCGTCTGTCGGCAAATCTTCCAGCTTTTCAAAAATAGGCTTTAAATTTTCATATTCCGCCTTAATATCACTGATTTTGGCATTTGAACACTTTGGTACTGCATAACGTATCTCTGCAGGCATTAATATCCGATCATCATACGGCGGTTTTTTCATATTCTGCCCTGCTGCATATTTCAAAAACCGGATAATGTCACGTGCCTGAAGTTGTCCATTAAAATCGGAAAGAGCTGCCAGTATCCAACGTGATGAATACGCTTCATTTGAATCCTTCTTTCCTAATTTCAATCCCCAGAGTTCTTCCAGATATTTATCGATTATTTCCTGTGACGCATTTTCAATCGGAATACTTTCCCGATAAAAATCACTGTTTGCATGGCTTACCAGCCAAACTGCCAACTTTAAAGCTTCTGCCGAAGACCATTTCAGTTCTGCATAGGCAAATGACTGCCTGAATTGCTCATAATTAACTGTAATTGCATTCTGTGCCATATCGCTTCGTATAAAAATAATAAGACCAATATTTTCATATCTCGCACTGATCGTATTCAAAACTCCCTGGCATAAAACTTCTATCGCTTTTTTCTGATTTTTATTTGAAGATACTGCTTTTAATATCTCTTCCAGCCCATCAATCAAAAAGATAACTGTCTTTTCCTCTTCTTTTAATTTTTCATTCAGTTGAGCAAATGAGGTAAACTCTTTATTAACGGAATTTACAAACAATTGTTCCCAAAAATTCATCCAGTCAATTTCTTTATTCGCTTTAAGATCCAGTCTGTAAGAATTGTCACTGTAGATACTCTGTGAAACATCTGCAAAAGGCAATGCCTCATTAAAACAGTCAATACATTGTCCCAGAACCGTTTGAATCTGTGAAATATTCTGCGGTGCTAAAACAGGGATAAAATAGCCATTTTCCTTACTGATTTTTTTATGAGTAATTTCAGAAAAAAAAGAATTCCAGTTTTTCTTTTCTATCAACTGACGATACAAGAATGTTTTTCCAGATCCCTTTGCTCCCTGAACAACCGTTACCGGAATCTGGTGATTGAAACGAGCACAAAGATTTTTAATCGGTTCGGTTAATAATAGTTCTTCCGCTCCATTTGCTTCAGCCGTGATCTGATTATTCGCAAAGTCACAAATTTGTTTTGTAATGATCTGATGCTGTTTTTCTGTATAAATTCCTCTTTCTGGTTCTTCTGATATACAGTAAGGTTTTACTAATTCTTTGACAGCATCATACATATCTCTGTCTTTTAAAACATTTAAAATCTGCTTCCATTCTGTTAAATGTATTAATTCACTGGCAAACGGAAGCTCCACGATCATATTATCAAGAAGTTCCTCTTTTACCTCTGTAGTCTCAAAACATCCGAGTAAATTTTCCTTGATTTCCTGTTTCTCTCTTCTTGGAAAAGTTTCCGGAATCATACCCAGAAAAACAGTAGGCAGAAGCGTATCTTCCTTTATCTTCAGACCTTTTGCAATAAAACTTAATACCTGCTTTGTTCCCATTACAGACTGAAGAGAAGTAGAAGTTACACAATATTTTTTCACTCGCGGATCAAGCAACAATGGTGCTGAATATTCGCTGATCCCCGCACGAAGATCCACCAGAACTGCTGTTGCCCCTAAACTACTTGCCAGTTTTGAAAGTACTTCTGCCAAAATATATTCTTTATTTCGACTGGCAGTGATTGTTTGCGGACTTGCATACAGATCAAACAATTGCTCTTCATAACGATATGTCGGAAGAAAGAAATGTTCTACTCTCTGTTGGCTGGTTTCGATTGGCAAGGTACTCGTCCCCATTAAATTTCCTGCCGTTGATACAATTTCCTCTACATTGCTGTTATCCTGAATCAAAGTTAATAAATCCAAATAACTAAAAGCACTATCATTTAGATCACCCTGGATTAAGGTAAGTCCCGGTGCCTCCAGATCAGAATCAATAATTAAAAGTTTGCTGTTTTCCGGATTCTTCTGAAGATTGGTCCATGCCCGTGCAAATGCAATAAGCGACAGTGTTCGTCCAACTCCACCCTTATAAGAATGAAATGCAAAAACCGGACAGCTAAGATCCGCCAACTGCTCCGTCGGATATATGGAATCTTCATAAATCGCCTTTTTAAACAATGGCAACGTTCTTACAGTAACCGGACTGTACTCGTACTCATATAAAATCATCAAATCTTCTCCCTGACCATCCAATTTTATACTTAAATTATCAGGTGCAATATTTTTCGGAAAAAGTTTCTTTAATACAGCATTCTGCAGCGTACCCTGTTCTGATTTTGGGTATACAACCATTTCATTCGGATAAACTTCTATATCGTATAATTCATCTTTCCACTCATCATGATGCATTAAAATATATCGTTCAATATCTTTCCATGTATAGAACCTCATAATTTACACCACCTCTTTCAGCCATTCTTTAATCTCAGCCAGCGTATGATCAAATTCCTGCAAATATGTAATATTCTGCTCTGCAGGAGCAATCAAATACCTGCACAACTGATGATAATCCGCTGTTCCTACCGTATTTCCATACTCCGTAGGAAAACTCTTAAATCGATAAGTTCCAGCCTGACCAACTCTCTTTAACAGCGTTCTAAAGTCATGTGACCCCAAAATTTTCGCTGTCTCATCATCCGCCTGAGAAATCGTATATATATTATCATTCTCCATGATCAAGCATTTCAATCCACATTCAACACAATAACATAATAATAAACGTCTACTGTAAGGACTTCCAATATTCCAATTATCATAGGAATTTGCATGAACTGTAAACGCTTTTTTATAATTTCTTTTATCAGCTCGTAATTTTGCCATAAAGTTATCCTCTTATTTTCACGTTAATCTAATCGCTACCAAGCAGGTTTCTTCTCTTTCAGATCCGCCTTCAAAGTGTCAATGTTTGCGGTGATGGATGCGATCTCAGCCAATCATCGAATCCCTGATTCATAGACTTATTGCCTGCTACTCACCACGAAGGTAAGTGCAAAATATTGCTACGTTACTCGTAAATTACGCTTGCACCAAAATGATAGATGCAAGCGTTTTACTTTATTTTAGTTTTGACAGTTCGCTTTTGCAGTCTCGCTCCATGGGGCAAGCTGTTCCAGCTGTTCATCTGACATTTTATCATTTGGCCGTTGTGATAAAAGATATGTCAGATATTTATAGATATTCAGATCATTCGCTTTTGCCATCTCAACCATTGTATACACAATAGCACTAGCGGTGGCTCCTTTCGGACTGGCACTGAACAGCCAGTTCTTCCGGCCAATCGTGAATGGTCTGATCGCATTTTCACTGAGATTATTTGAAAGACTGCAATGTCCGTCTTCCAGGTAGGTCATCAGGGTGTCTTTACGATTTTGGGCATAGTTCACCGCTTTCGCCAAACGGGTTCCTTTGTTTGGGTGCTGTTGATCCAGCCAATTCCAGAATGCATCCAGTATCGGCTTCTCCTTTTCAAGACGGAACTGTTTTCTCTGCTCCGCCGGAAGGCTGTAATCATACTCTTTCCCTTTCGGTATGGCATCTGTGAAGTAACGTCTCACATGTGCCCAGCAAGAGCAGCGTTTGATATCCGGCAGATTATTATAACCCTGGCATCCATCCGTCTCCAGATATCCGCTGAACCCCTGTAGGAAAGATGCTGCATGGAACTTTGCCCTTGTCTCTGTGTAATGGTAGAGCAGGATCGGCGGAAGTCCATCTTCCCCACTGCGGAAGAGCCACATCCAGGAATCCGTTTCCGGATTACGCCCCGGCTCATTCAGTACCTGGACCCGGGTCTCATCTGCCATCAGATATTTACGCATCCGTAACTGACGGTGAAAATAATCATAAACATGACGGAGATAATTTTCGGCACAGTAAATGATCCAGTTAGCAAGCGTAGCCCGGCTTAATGGGACACCCATTTTCCAGACGGTCTGCTTCCAATGTTTTTTGTAAAGACTGGATCAGTTCTGTCTGTGCGGATATCGTCTTATTCCGTTGGTTGACCATGTCCTTGTACGCAGGGATTTTTGAATCTTTTGAATTACCAGCCATATGTTTTCTGCTCCTTTTCCACTGCTCTCATTATACCATAAAAAGTAATGAAAAAGAAGCAGAAAACTCAGTATTTATAAGGTATTACAGGCATGATACCGTGTGCGGAAAGCCCAGCATTTTTGTTGGTTGGCATAGAGGCCTTACATGATCATTCCGTAGGTTTGAATGCTTTTGGCTGTTCCATTTCAAGACCGGACATGAGCCAGTCGAACTGCTGCTAGGTCAGCTGCTTTACTTCCAATTGATTTCTGGGCCAGCGGAATCTGCCCTGGACTTCCATACGTTTATACAGCAGCACAAATCCGTCAGGCTCCCAGAGCAAAGCTTTGATCCTGTCACAACGTTTTCCACAGAAGAGATACAGGGCACTTCGCCTTGGATCCATATGGAGTTGATCCTCTACAACAGCACACAGCCCGTCAATAGATTTCCGCATATCCGTTCTGCCTGTTACGATATAGATTTCATCGACGGCTGTGATATCCCCTAATATCCCAACTCCTTCACAATGCGAAGCGTTTGAGCCAGAAGCTGAGGATCTGTCCCATTTGGTATTGTTAGATGAAAGCTTCCTACAGACAGCTTCATTGGCTCTGCTACAGAAAGGTTATTTCTTTCCGTAGCTGCCGGAATTACATTTAATGGCTGTTCATAAGAAATCGGGTCAGTATCATGAAAATCCACTCTGACAACTTCCTAGCTTTCTGGTGCACGATAGGCGCGTCCAGTTGACGCCGGCAGATCCACACAACCTTTCTGACGCAGTCTTTTTACCCAGTTGTAAAAAGTTCCTGGCTTGATATCATGTTCCACACACCATTGATGATCCGTCAATCCACTTTGACGGCATTCCATGATGAGACGGTATTGTTCTTCGGCAGGTATTCTTTTGCTTCTCATGAGCACACCTCCATAATTTAAATAAAGTAAAATGCTCGCATCTATCATTTCCAGCAAGAGAAAATGAAGTGAAATGCCTGCATTCTCTAATGATTATTATGGATTAATTTTTAGGGCAACACAATCCGTCGAATTATTTTGCACTTACCCTTTAACAGCTTTAACATCTACAATAGACTTTTTCTTTCCACCCAGCGTAGTCTTATATTTAATTTAATATTATCTTCAGCATCAACTTTTTACACATCATCTCTTACACACTTATTTTTAAAATAATTGGAAAATTCAATTATTAACATTTTTTACTATCCTTTTTACAACAACCCGCACTCTTTTAAATCCATTCGACTTAAAAGTGCATAAAACCCAAAGTGCATTGGGAAGGATAACACAAATTACTCCTTTAATTAAAATAGATAATATACCGTTGAGCTTAATGCATGCACATGCACCAAATGTCACAATCATTAATACAATTGTTAACAAGGTATACATTAGTTCATTTTTCCAATATTTTCCTGTTCCCTGTTTAAAATACTCTTTAAACAGGGCATGTGTTTCCCATGGCGCCTCTATAAATATATAGCATACAATTGTAGACAACATTACCCCATATATTCCACACACCTGCACAAGAGAAAAATTAAGGACCAAATTCGTGATTACAGAAACATAAGGTTTCACTTTATCAGCCCACCACATTCCGCAAGCATTCTTGTATGTTAATACCGTTCTGCGAATCTGCCATGAATAAAAATAAATAACAAACAATATAACAACATCAAATGTAAAAAGCAAATTTTCCCCTGCCCATAGTTTCATGAAGTCTTGATATATGCAAAGCATGGTAATACACATCCAAGCAACAATCCAACTATTAATATACTGTAAGTCATAAAAGTCCGATAAATTCTTTTCCTTTGATTCTTTTATAAGACTATTCCCTATACTTGCTGTCAAGGCATTGAATGTCACCTGCATAACACCTGCCAGAGCCGAAACAACATAATAATAGTTACCATACTGTGCAACTACTTTTAGACCTAAAAAAGCAGAAACAACAATATTATCTAAAGAACAATTTACCGTACCACTTAGCTGGTGACCAATTAAAGCCCCCACTCTTTTAAATATATCCTGTTTTACTTCTTGTGATACCTCACCAACACAATATATATCTGGATATTTCTTATCAACGATATGCGATCGTACCACATTGATAACTATCGTTGCAATCGGAAGCCATATAATATATAGATAATAATTTCTAAAAGCAATCAACGTAATAATTTGTAAAATATACATTCCTGCGTTAATTATTGTTGTTAAATTACTCTCGATATCACTTCTCTGAAATGCATTAAGAATTGATGTTTTATATGCAAACAAGAAGTAGCTAAGTACTGTATTTGAAAGATATATCAAATACAGTATGTATAAATTAATATCTTGTGGATAAGTTCCATTAATCAATTTGGGAATTAAAGGAATCAATGCAATCCCCACAAGAAGAATCACCATACCAATAATACAATAAAATTTTCGATATAATCTTAGAAGTGCATTAATTTCAGCATTATCGCCCTCAGTAACAGGCTTGTACATGCTAAACACTATTGCTGATCCAATCCCAAGTTCGCTTAAGCTCAAAATTTGTAAAACTGATGTAAACAAACTACTTAATCCAGCGTATTCAGTGCCTAAATAATACAATATAATCGTCCGTATAACAAATGGAAATATTATCGCTGTAGCTTTATTTATTAATGCTCCCAAAACATTTCTTAATGAGTTTTTTAATCGTCCTTCATTCATATTTTTATTACTCATTTCTTTTTATTTAGCTTTCAAGAAACGCATCTTATGATACGCCTATATCTTTTTCTTTGTTAAATAGCCCACAAAACATTCCTAAAATTAAAAACGCCATCATGCCAATACTAGATTTTGTAATTCCTGTCGCAATAAAACATACAAACAGGTCAATAAAAATGCTCATGCACATTGCCTTCACTTTATAATTACATCTAATTGCATTGATTTGTTTGAATATACTAAAAAAAGCAGAGAGAAAAATAATCAGGCCAAAATAGCCGGTTTCGCCAATGATTGTTGCAAAATAGTTATCATTTAACGCCTCACCATTGCTCTTTCCCAGCGTCCATTTATTACTCCATCCATATTGCTCATAAAGTCTGGCGTAATGTTTAGCAGCTTCCGAAGATCCGTAAGTAGCAAAGCCAGATCCAAAAGGAAAGTACTTCTTTGCTGTAACAAATCCATATTTTATAAGTAATGCACGTGGTGCTGTATTATCCAATAAGTAACTTGAAATCTGATAAGTTAATGCACTTATTCCAGCTAATCCCAATACAATCATTGATTTAAAGTCAATCTTTGCATTTTCATTTTTCTTTTTAAATATGAACTTTAAAACAATATAAAATACAAAGATAATATAAACGGCACCTTTCGTCGTAAGCAGCATATTGAACAAAGCAAGCATCTCATAGACTATAACCCTTTTTCCTTCATATTTTCGTAAAATAAAAAGCAACTCGCACGCCACTATTATTCCATATCTTCCACTATTTCCAAACACAAAATAATACGCTGGAATTCCAAATCTTTGATTTGCAGAATATGAAGCCATTCCAATATCTACAAATAGGCTTATAATTCCACAAATAGCTCCTATGACAAGCAATACTTTACATAGTTTTACAATCGAATTAACAACATAGTCATCAGAATATTTCATAGAAATGTATTTTCCTACCAAAAACCCAACAAATATTTTCCATTGCAAAAAAGCATCCAAAAATGCTGAGTTCCAATTATATGCCATACCACTATATATATTAGAAAGTAATCCATACACTGTAAAAACAATTAAAAGAACAACTATATTGCTATCGCATCGATACAACTTTCCCTTTAAAAATAGCATTATAATATACATCGCCATAAAAAGTGTTAAAACTTCATCACAGTATCCAATCATTGGATTGCTTAAATTTAATTCCAATGCCAAACTTAAAGGCAATAGTATTATTGCTATTATTAATAATGTTTGTTTATTTTTTCTTATTTTCATAATTCAGCGTTGTACCCTTCCGTTTCCTCCATTCTTTATCAAGTTCTCCACATCAGATACTGTCACTCTATTAAAGTCCCCTTCAATCGAATGTTTTAGACAGCTCGCGGCAACTGCAAATTCAATAGCATCCTTATCGTTTTTACCAGTAATCAAACTATAAATCATTGCGCCGGTAAAGCTATCTCCTCCGCCCACTCGATCGACAATATCCATATTATAATGGGCAGAATACCTTGCTACGCCTGTTGCATCGTATATCATTCCGCTCCATCCATTGTGGCTTGCATTAATGCTTTCTCTTAATGTAATAGCGACTTTTTTGCAACCAAATCGTTTGCAAATTTCTTTAGCTACATACTCATAGCCACTCTTATTCAACTTTCCAGATTCGACATTGTTATTCGGTGCTTTAATTCCAAGAACCTTATCCGCATCTTCTTCATTTGCAATACAAACATCAACGTACTGAACAAGGTTACTCATCACCTTTTGAGCTTTTTCGGAACTCCAAAGATTTTTTCTGAAGTTCAAATCACAGGAAATCGTGATCCCTTTTTCCTTTGCTTTTTTGCAGGCCCGCTCACAAATTTGCACCATGTTGTCAGACAAAGCTGGGTTGATACCTGTCCAATGGAACCAGCTCACTCCATCGAACAACTTATCCCAATCAAAATCTGTTGGTTCAGCCAAAGCAATCGATGAAAATACTCGATCATAGATTACTCTAGATGGACGTTGTGAAGCTCCCTTTTCAAGATAATAAAGCCCCATTCGACCATTCTTGAAAAAAGCCTTACTCGTGTCAACGCCAAAATAGCACAGAGCATTCAATGATGCGTGCCCAATATCATTATCGGGAACAACCGTCAAAAACTCAGACTGTACGCCAAAGTTAGCCAACGACACTGCTACATTTGCTTCTCCACCGCAAAAAGTAGCCTCCAAACTGTCTTTTTGAAATAATTTTGTATATCCAGGCGAAGCTAATCTTAAAAGAATCTCGCCAAAAGAAAGCACTTTCATCATCCATTGCCTCCTTAAATCTTCACATAATGTGGTTTTGTTAAAAAGTTCAATTCTACAAGTTCACTATACTTTTTCATCATCTCTGTCATTCCCTGATTCATTGCATCGAGGACAGACGCTCTCGTAACGAACGCCATTGTAAATTCCCCATAGTTTTCTTTTTCGTCATGAGAATATCCATCAAACCCTGCCAGATAAATCTTTTTAACCCCCATCTGTGCAAAGAATTTAATTGCCATCAAACCGGCATTATCTTTGACCGCCTCAATATTGCACAGGAGGTCTCGATACTTTGTCTGGAGATAAACATTGTATGCTGGAATGTTCGATGTAACAATACACTTTTCTCTGTTCGATGCATCTAATTCTCTAAAGCGTCTCAAATTGCTCAGGAAAATATAGTCTGTATCCACAATAGGGTAATTATAGTTAACGCTCACCGTCACGACATCTTTAGTTACAAAAGATGTAATCTCATCCTTTTCCTCTATTGAACTTTTTCCGGGTGCAATTAACAACACTGTTTTTCCATTCAAGTTCTCAATTAATTCGGCCCTATGTTCTTCTTGTGATCTTCCTGTTGCCATATATCTCAGATAAAGCTCTTCAATATAATCCTTATCATAGGATACTTTTTTATCCTCATCCATCATATCAAAAATTTCATTCATATTTTCGACAGTCAGCGTCTTTTTGTCATCCAAGTATCCTGCATAATTCGGATGTGCATTATGTGTAGCGGACAAATAATTCGGCAATGAATAACCCCAGTAGTTACGCTGATAAAATTCATTCAAAATTTCATCGATAATAGACAGCAATGGTTTGATATCATAATTTCCGTCGGCATTATCATTCAGATATTGTACAAACAACTCTGTGTTCAAATTTCCAGCACCACGTCCCATTCCATAGACAGAAGCATCAATAATCAATTCTCTATCAGAATGCAGATCAAGCAAACTCTGAGCATTCGAATAAGCCAACTGCATATTGTTGTGCGAATGGAAACCGATTTTAATATTTTCGTTCAGATTATGCTCAACCAAATAGAAGAGTCTGATCAAATCTTTACGCTTCATCATTCCAAAGCTATCAACAATATAAAACGCATACGGATCTAATTCATTCACACGACGAATTAGATCAAGAAATTCTTCATCGGTATAACTCAATGAAACCATTGCCTGGACAAACACCTTATAACCTTTGTTTTTGATTGCTTTGCACTCTTCCAATGCTACTACACAATCTTTTTTATGAAAAGCCACACGCAAACCATCTACAGAGGTTCCATCATACTCCGGTAAATCTTCCGGACAATACTTACCATAGTCAGTAAGCATTACAAAAGTTTTGCCCTCTTTATTTTGAGGAATAACTTTTGCCACCTCATTGAGTGACGTAAACTTTGTAACATCTTTATCATATTCTACTGTATTCATGAGAAAGCCACATTCAATAATATCAATATTGGCTTCTATAAGTCCATGAATAATTTTTTTCTCATTATCAAAGCCAAATCTACAATTATTGCAATAACCACCATCTCTAAGTGTACAGTCCAGTACCTGTATTTTATTCATTATACTTTCTCCATAAAATTGATTTTACTTTTGTTGAAGCTGATAATTATAAATTGCATCTGCAATCATAAAATCCTCTGCCTCATCAATATCTACGCTCTCAATTTCGCCTACTTCAACAATAAATGGTTTATCACCAATTCGACGGTTAAGTTCTGTCATAACATTACTTCTATAAATATAGAAGCCACTAGTTTCCTCATAAAGTGCCGGCAAATCTTGTGTACGCGGAATATTATTCAGTTCATAATTAAACGGCTTCCCGTCTTTCCACAAAAAATCCTGTAATTTCTTAGCTGCAAACGAGGAATCATATTTTCCTTCCTTAACTGCTTTCAAACCTTTTTCAATAGATTCTTTCTTAATGAACGGTGCTGTCGTATGCGTCATCACATAAATATCTGCCGGCACTTCATTTGCAAAACAGTGCAGAACTTCATTCATCTTTGTAGTATCCTGATCTAAACTGGTCGAACGCTGAAGATACTTTACTCCTTCTGGAATAAATTCCTGAATATCTGGGTTGCTACAATAAACATAAACCTCGTCTACACCCTCAACCGTCAAAAGAGTAGCTAAAATATAATGGCAAAGTGGCTTACCATTGGTAAAACTTTTTGTATTTTTCTGCGGCAGACGCTGATTATTAAGTTTCATAGGGACAATGGCTACTGTTTTCATCTTAATCTCTCTCCTTTAAAACATCTTCCAATTTCATTCTTTTAAATGTTTCTAACATACCACCCCGGGTACAATTTACAATCTTAATTCCATGTGCATCTGTGTATTCCTTTGCAACTTGATATCCAACACGCATTCTAATTGGGTTAGATGCAGCGTTTTTATCAACAAATCCGCTCTCTACAAAGTGATTTTTCTCTCCATTTGAATAATTACAGTCTGCACCCAGAAGGTAGATTTCTTTAAATCCCATATAAATTGCAATTTCAATCAACGAATACGTTATAGAATATCCGTCATACACAACTTCATAGGCATTTGGACTAAATTCAGCAGAATAATCTTCATATGTGCCTCTATAAATATGATAGTTCCCGTTGTAGGGAAACTGTATGAAATTTGCTGGAAGATGAAAGTATCTTCCAAGCTGATCTGCAACAAAGATATTATCGGCAGTCCGATAATACTCTAAGATTGATTTTTCCATTTTTTCATAGACCTGCCTATCTTGTATACCGTAATACGTAGGTCTCCAATCTGTTTTATTAAATATTTTGGTAATTGAATTCATGCCAAATGTGATTTCATCTTTTATTAGTTCCAGATCTGACATCGTCAAGCTTGGACCAGTAGCAACAATAAAACAGCGATCACCTTTATGAATATTTTCCATTTTTCTTATTGCTGCAAACTTTTTATCGTCAAATCCATTCTTTCTTCTTCTTATCATTTTTTCAACATTATGTTGATCAGGATAATTCTTACACCGCCAATAATACAATTTTATTTTCTTAAACAAAGAATTTGTATCTGACAAATAAACAAGTTTTTCTTTAATATTCACTTCAAGTCTACCTCCGCAACCAATAAATATCTACACTGAATTTATTATACAAAATCTTTTAAAATGACCTTATATTTAGTTTCCCACGTCAAATATTTGTTCACATATTTATAACCGTTTAATCCCATCTGTTTTGCCAGCTCTTTGTCACATCCCAGTGTTACAATTGCTTTGCAATAGTCTTCCTTAATACCATCGAGTGCCTGTTCCGTATTTACAAATACACCGCACTCAACTTTATTTAGCTTCTTACAAAAACTCGTGTCAAATGCAACAATCGGCACTGCATATGCCATTGCCTCAAGTAGCACATTCCCACTTGTTTCTCTCAAACTCGGCAAAGCAAAAATATCTGCCTGCTGATATGCTTCAGCAATTTGATTCAATGGACGATTACCCATTAGCTTTACATTTTTTCCAATTCCACTGTCTGCTATTTGCTTTTCGATTAATGCACGATCATCGCCATCACCAAAAATCAACAGTTCCCAATCCATATCATCAGGCATAAGAGAGAGTGCATCAACAAGAAAAGCTATTCCTTTTTTACCAATCAGTCTACCCACAAAAACTATTTTAAGAATATCATTGTTTTTTTCCAGAATAGGAAGATTTCTATATTCATCTCTTAGTGCTAACTCCGGCATCAATGGTACTTGTTTCCCTACAATATCAGATACTTGTTTTTGAGTTTCATTGTTTATACAATATATTTTATAATACGAACGCAGTGCTTTTTTATAAAAAGGATTCCATGAACAACTTTTATTTACAAATTCTCTAAACATCGCCGCAAATTGATTCTTTTCATAGACCTTCAAGGACTTAGGCGTTACCTGTGCACCCCCCATTGGTCCCCAAATCACCTTTGCACCTTTTGCCTTGTATAACTCACTTGGGATTCTGTAATCATTCATAGTGACATGATGAATTACATCAAAATGAATTCCTGAATGTTTAACCCAAATCCATGCCCAATGCTGCCATAAAATATAATACATATGATGAAAAACTGAATACTTTTCTCTAAACCAGTTAAGCACATTAGGAACATCTACAATAACTAACTCAACATGTTGTATATTAAATTCTCTGAAACCTTTTCTCGTATCATTCTCATTGAATTTTTTTGTAAGAAGAATTATTTTGTCGCCTTCTTTATAGTTTTTCTCATACTGCAAAACCCAGTTCCACCCAATACTATCCTCTGATCCTTTATAAGGGTTCACACTGTATGCAGAAATAAGATAATTCATCATTTCACCTCCCAAGAATCAGTATCGAAAGCATTTTACTTTTTCTAACAATGTATTTCGACAATAGTATTGGTGCTATCAATCCCAAAATCAGCATTAACCAAGCATATATTAAATAGTCAAGTCCTAGAATTTTTCCACATACAACAAAAATTGCTTGCTGCACGTAATATCCAATCATATATATATCCATTCCATAGTCACCTAACAGCATCCACAACTTTTCTCCGTAATGGTAATGCTCTATTTGCATGGCAATGATAAAGAGCCAAAATACACCAATAATAGTTACTGCAGTTGTTAATATCAACGATTGAACACTGTAGATTCTAACAAACGCAAGTACCATATACCCTGCTGAGGCAACTACCGTTATTGCTCTTCCTTTTGCTGACATCACCAGTTGCAATTTTTTCAAGTTAGCATAAAAATATCTTCTGGCAACACCTCCCATAAAATAAATCCATGCATAACTGAAGAAAAATCCTATAATATATCCTGACTGTTTGAAAACAGCAGCATTTAATACATATAGCACAAGCATAACCCCAGTTAAAATTGCATGATTTACAGTATCAAATAAAATTCCAAAAATAGAAATAATGAACAACGCATATAAAAACCAAAGTCCACCATTCGGATTATTTCTTCCGATTAAAACATCTACCACAAGGGTAGAATATTGAAGAGGATTCCTTGCAAACGCACCAAATAATATCTTAAGTACTGCAGTGACTACTGTTAAAAAGAAATATGGTACCATCAGCCGCTTAACTTTTTTTACAATCGCTTGTTTCTTTTCGCTAAAGCTACGTCTTTTCTCTCCTTCAAGAAATCCACTAATAAAGAAAAAGGCTGGCATATGAAAACAATAAACAAAACTTTTTACAAAGCCCAAAATAGTAGGCGTTTCCGTCGGATTAAAAGAATGTCCAATAACGACACAAAGCACGGCCATACCACGCATTATATTTATTTCATTAAAATATTGTTTTTTACCTTTTCCCATCGTCAATTCTTTCTCTCTCTTTCTATCTCTAAAAATTGTTCTACTTTTTGTTTTGTGGAAAGTTTATATCTGTACTTCATGCAATTCTTAATATACATTTTGCTATTTGAAACCACATCTTTTAAATCCAATTCATCCCACTTTTTCTTTGCGATTCCTAGCTGATATTCTTTGATGTAAGTAGAATTTAGTGGAACATCTGTTGTCACAATAGGTGTTCCAACTGCAATCGCTTCTATAATGGAAATCATATTATTGTCTTTTACCGTATTAACGAGCAACGCCTTTGATTTGGATAAAATCGGAAGTAACTCATCATGCGTCATCTTTCCAGTAAAGATAACATGTGAAGCAATCCCTAGTGTCTGTGCTATTGTCTGAAGTTTTTCTTTGAGTTCACCCTCGCCTATAATGTATAGACGATAAGTCAAATCATACTGATTCAAGTATTTCGCAAACTTTTCAAGTATCCCATCAATTTTCTTTCGCTCGATTAGCTGCGAACAAACCACAAAGCTATTCTCTTTCTCCACAGAAACCTTAAACTTATCAAGGTTCACACCATGATCAATCACATTTGAATCCGTGTTCGGGCAGTATTTTTTCACAAAATCTCTTGCTTCAACCGAACGTGCAACAACTTTTGCATTTCGCATAAAAAGCCTTGCTATAATCCCATACCACACTTTTGATGGAATCTTCTTCATAATGGCATTATGCTTCGCAAGCTCATGCCAGATAACCGTCTTGTCTGGTGCTGCTCGATATGCCATCAACGAATTCAATGAAAACACTTCACTCGTAATGACAAGATCATATTCGGGATGATGTTTCTTTACATACCGATATGTTTCCGACATAAACGGTAAGCAGTGCGGCATACAGATTTTTTGGCACTTACATTCCCACCACAATACCTGAAACGGATAGGTTTCATCTTCTGTTGGTTTAAATGGCTCGCCTCCGACAAGTGTTACAGAATGCCCCATTTCATGGAACGCCAAGCAAAAATCATACATCATTGTGTCTTTTATCGATGCTGCCCTTTTTATACTTTTTGTTTCCGATGTGTACATAATCGGATTAATAACAAGTACTTTCATCAAATATCTCCTATCACTTACTGACGAAAGATATTCAAGTACTTAATCAATTTAATTTACTGTGCTTTACCCCATCTTGAATATAAGAATAATCCCCCAGGTATGCATGCTGTTACAAGAACTTTATATTTTGATTTATGTATTAAATCAATAACATGAAAACCAGCAAATTTTCCGTACACAATATACTGTAAGCCACCCTTGATCCGATATTTGATTTTCAAGTCTGGCTCCATGAATTCCTCTGCTCGATGCATACATCCAACTGGCGAAGCGATATTATGCTTGCGTCGATTATTGGTTAATCCATCTTCAAGATAATTTCCAACATAAATAGCTTTATTAGTATGTACCATCTCATATTTTCTTGCCATTCTAACCCAAATCAAATCTTCTCCCAAAAACTTTTCATTCAGGTATTCAGGAAAAGGAAATTCCTTCAAACAGCATGTCTTAAACACCTCCGCCTTATCTGCACCTGTATCATCACCGTTCAGACGCACAGCAATATAGGAACCTATTTTCTCATTTGTATCAAACTTCTTAGCATTAATTTTACCATCAGGGAACGTTCTGAGAAATGCATATCTACAAATATTATTTTGTGACCTGTATTTCTTGTGAATCTTCAGCATCGACTCAACTGCATCAACTGTCGCAAAATCATCTGAATCAACTATAAAAGTAAGTTTGCTGCAAATGGTTTGTATTCCTACATTTAAAGCAGTGTGTTTTCCGCCATTGCTCTTATAGATATATCGTATTGGAAAATAACTTTTTTCTTGTAACTGAGTAATTAGATTTTTCGTACCATCAGTACTTCCGTCATCAACTACAAACCACTCAAACTCTTTTTACAGTTTGCTTTTTCAGCGAATCCCATAGGCTTCGCAATGCCTCCCCCCGATTAAAAGTAGGGGTTAAAACTGTTATCATCATATCTATTGTCTTCCTTATTTCTTTTCCATCTGCTGTGCAATGTCAGCATCTACGATTTCTTCTCCAGTCCTATGCTTCAACTGCTCTTTGCTTGCTTCGCTCAGGCCATTATTGATCACGCAGTTCATATCGCAGGTGCTGCACTTGTCCAGTTCTTCCTTAGTGACTTTGCCATCTCGATAATCACGGCAGATTTTCAGTTCATACATACTGTATGGATGTTTGCTGAACAGTGCTTTAAATTTATGTACCAGAACCCAAGTTGCCGGTTTCCAGATATATTTATGCATTGCCGGTGAGACTGATCCAATCATCCAACAATCACGGTCACAGCAGCGAACTTTTTTACGAACTTTTTCTGCCTGCGGACTGTTCCAAAGTTCTTTCCAGCTTTGTTTGTTCAGATTTCCCATTACTTCTTTATCTTTTGTTCCGTTACACGGCATAACATCACCATATGGATCAATAAAGAAGGTATCAAAACTCATATCACATGAAAGCAGACGTTTTTGTCCATAAATATAATTGATTAAGCCATGATTGAAATATGCACGGAACCACTTTTTGGGGCTGTTGCTGCGAAGCAGTTCATTGACCAATTTTTCAAAGTTTTTTGCAACCATCGGGCGATCATGGATAATATTTTTTGCTTCTACAAAATAAAAGCTGTTATGTAAAGATGCCGTAGCAAATTCCATGCCCATTTTGTCACTGATCTTGTAAAGTGGTACAAGGTCTTTTGCATTTTTATCCTGAACAGTCATGCCAAATCCAACGTCTTTCATCCCCATCTTACGTAATTTTTTCAGAGTAGTGTATCCTCGCTGATAGCCATTCTGTAAACCTCTGATTTCGTTATTTGTCTTCTCCAGACCTTCAATTGAAATACGGATACCAATCTGTGGAAATTCTTTGCAAAGATCAACAATACGATCTGTAAAAAATCCATTTGTTGAAATTACGATACGATCAGATTTTTTATATAATTCACGTACAATGTCTTTTAAATCGGTACGGATAAAAGGCTCGCCGCCGGTGATATTTGTGAAATACATTTTCGGCAATTTTTTAATTGTCTCAATACTGATTTCTTCTTCCGGTTTTGAAGGTGCCTTATAGCGATTGCACATCGAACATCTTGCATTACAACGGTAAGTAACAATAACCGTTCCATTTAATTTCTTTTCATTATTCTTAGCCATCTTAATCCCCTGCCTGTTTTTCTATCTGTAAATCTTCAGTAACTTCTCACAATACTCATCTATGGTATCAAAACTGATATTTTCACAATTTTTGCTATATTGTTCTGTCAGTTCTTTTTGATTCCACAACTTCTGAATCTTTTTCTTCAAATCCTCTGCACTGCCGCTTTTGAAGAGTTCTCCTGTCTTACTGACCTGGATCAGCTCCGGAATACCGCCGATTTTTGCTCCAAGCACCGGTGTGCCGTACATCTGGGATTCCATCACGGAAAACGGGCAGTTTTCATACCATTCAGATGGATAAATAGAAAATCTTGCTTCACGGATCAGCTCTTCCAGAGCTTCTCCTTTCTGAAATCCCACATTTTGGATATTATCTATTCCTTTGATACTTGCTTCCAGTGGTCCGGTTCCTGCAAAGACAAATGGAATATTCGGAAGTTCTTTGCATACTTTAATTAATGTTGCTATACCTTTCTCTTCTGAAAAGCGTCCAAAATACAGTACATAGTCCTTTTTCGGTGTTTCTTTCCATTCCACTTTATCTATAAAATTGTGCATAGCTACTGTTTTCTTTGCAAACAAAGGATTCGTATCTAACTTTGTTTGCATAAATTTTGAACAGCAGATCATGGTATCGATATATTTGTACGCTCCGTTCAATTTCCAAAATTCTGCTTCCAGTGTTCCTATAAAACTTTTTGCTGTTGAACCATGAATACATTTTCCTTTTGTACAATTCAGGAAATGTCCGCCCAGACATTTTTTACAATTTTTATGTGTGTTTGGATTATTGAGCATATGATTTGGACAGACTAACTGGTAGTCATGTGCAGTAAACACAATTTTACATTTATGTCTGCTTTCTTTTCTCCATTTGACAATTTCCAGAATCATAGACGGTGTAAGCTGATAGTTGAAATTGTTCAAATGACAGACATCTGGTTTGAAATCATCCAGCACTTTGCGAATCTGTACTCTTGCTTCTTTACTGTAAATTGTTTTCAATGGATAAGTCAGTTTTGCCAGTTTGGAACCGCCATGGAAATCCATATCGCTTGTATAAGCATTCACTCGATTACCTACACAGCGCCCTTCATGCTCCATACCAAAATACTGAACTTCGTGTCCGTGTTTCTGCAAATATTCACCTATTTTAAAAATATATGTTTCACTTCCGCCATTTGGATAGAGAAACTTATTGATCATCAGTACTTTCATACTTTATCTCCTGTACAACTTCAACGTTCTTCTGACTACGTCATCCCAGTTATATTTTTCACAGATAAAATCTGCTGCCTCTGCCTTCCTCTTTTGGACAACATCCTCTTTTTCACATACCGTCTGTAATTTTTCTCTCAGGTCATTTACATCTGACTTTTTAAATACCAGTGCTTTATCTTCCACCACCGATGCACATTCTTCGATATCGGATACCAGACAGCAGTTGCCGTAGCTCATCGCCTCCAGCAGGCTGAGCGGCATGCCTTCGAGGTCACTTGGAAGGGTATAGACATACGCATTGCTGTAAAGCTCGTCCAGTTCCTGCCCCTGCACAAATCCGGTAAAGAGGATCCGGTCATCACCTTTTGCCATCTCCTGCAGTTCTGCTGCAAATGCATCGGTATCGGAGCTGCCTCCGGCGATCACCAGCTTTTTATCTGTCTTGACTTCTTTGAATGCCTGGATCAGATAGCGAAGTCCTTTTTCCGGGACAAGTCTGCCAAGGAAAAGAATATAACTATCTTTTTCCAGTCCAAATTTTTCTTTTATCATCTTTGCTTCCCGGATAACAGGGCGGTTGACACCATTTGGAATAAATACGGTTTTTCTTCCATAGGTATCCAGGAAATACTGCTGAACACCTTTGCTCAGCACGATGATCTCATCTGCAAAACGGGCGGCACATTTCTCTCCGAGCATGATATACGTGCTGGCGAATCTGCCCCATTTAGCTCTCTGATGATCCAGCCCGTGTATGGTTGCAATACAACGTTTGCCGAATAATTTAGGAAGCCACAGCATTGCACAGGGTCCTTCTGCATGAAAATGCACAACATCGTATTTTCCAAATGCAGCCGCCGCTGCGGCAAAAAAGGAGGAAGTCATCGCTGCCAGCCCTTTTGCATCTATGGTCGGCACGTATTTCAGACGAACGCCTTTGTATTCTTTTAATTTTTTACTGTCAAACTCTTTGCCGCTGACGTGATGCCCGCTGCGATTGTAGACTGTAATTTTATGTCCGAGTTTTGCCATGCGGACAGTCAGTTCTTCAACTACAATCTCAATACCACCCTGGCGGCTTGGAATCGTCTTATGACCAAGAACTGCAATTTTCAGCAGTTTTGCTTTTCTTTTCTGTTCTTTACCCATGTATCTTCCCTTTTCTATGTATCTGCTGCTTAACAGCCAGTCACTTACATCGACCCATCTCTTTTAAACACTACCAGCACCGTCTTCAGCAGGATCTTGATATCCAGCCCGATATTCCAGTTGCTGATGTATTCTTTATCCAGCCGTACTACTTCTTCGAAATCTGTGATATCACTGCGACCGCTCACCTGCCACATGCCGGTGATGCCCGGTTTGATTGCCAGTCGGACTCTGTGGTGCAACTCATAGAGATTGGTTTCGGAAATCAGCGGCGGTCTTGTGCCGACGATCGACATGTCGCCCTTTAACACGTTAAAGAACTGTGGGAATTCATCCAGGCTTGTCCGGCGGATGAAATCTCCGATTCCTGTTTTGTGTGTGCCATCCGGAAGAACTTTGTTTCCGATCACACGCGGATCGAAATCCATCTTGAACATTTTGCCGTCACCAAGTTTGTTTTCGTCCATTAATTCTGCTTTTCGCTCTTCTGCATCCATGTACATACTGCGGAATTTATAAATTTTAAACTTTCTGCCATTCTTGCCGACACGTTCCTGTGAAAAGAAGATCGGTCCCGGCGATGCGATATAGATCATTGGACCCACGACCAGAAAGATCAGTCCAGTAAGGATACATCCGACCAGTCCTCCTGCAATATCCATCATTCTTTTAAGTGCCAGCTGAAATGCAGATGCGTAGTTGATGCTTGTCGTAAGAACGGTATACACGCCAACTTTCTCCACGAACTGCTTCTTTCCCGGAATATTGGTGACTTTCGTAAGGTTCAGATGGATCGTTACCCCGGTTTCGCTCAGTTTTCTGATCAGTTCAGTCGGATATGGGATATCGTCTGAAATCACGATCAGGACTTCATCGATCCATTCTTTGCAGACATACTTCGGAGTGGTCTCTTCGTTTGCAACAACCGGAATATCTTCGACCTTTCTTCCGATCCAGTCTTCATCGATCACAGATACGCCTGCAATCCGAAAGCGTGCATAATTGTTTTCTTTCATATTATCAACGACTCGTCTTGCCACTTCTCCTGATGTTATGATCAGTAAAGACCTCTCTCCTCCGTTCTGCATCTGTTTTTTCAGAGATTTCTTCCTGAGTTCTCGCACAAGATAAGTGATCCCTGTATACAATAAAATAGTAAGGAATAATGCCAGTCTCGAATAATCTCCACCCTGCTGAAGCAGAAACAGATATAAAATTGCCAGTCCTCCAACCATGATGGAATGTTTAAGTGTCACCACAAAATCCCGATAGTAGCCTTTTTTCAATACGCCTTTCATTGTGTCATAACAGAAAATCACCAGTAAATCTGCCAGTTCAAGAAATATAGACATATTTCGGTATAGCATAATATGATATGGATTCCAGCCATATCCGCTCAGGACATATGCCAGAATAAATGAGATTTGCAGGCACAGAAGATCCAATACAATAAAATCTGCATGTTTCAACCAGCCTTCTGAATCTTTTCTATACATAAAACTGCTCTCTTTCTTATCTTTTATTTATCCCCATGCACCCTTTATTTTCAAATGTGTATCCCGTTTTTGCAAATTGCCCCCGTGCTACATCGTTTTTTTTCACAACTGTAAAGCAAAAGCACTATACTTATAATGTATTGCTTAACAAGCATAGTGCCTTTCCTTCGCAGCTGTTGCAGCTGCCCATCCAGAACTAGCCTCTGGTGATCTTACCCTTAAATCCAATCTTTCTTAATCTCTTCTGCATTTTTGCATAAGTTTTCTTAGACATTTTTTTGCTGAATTTAACGGTCATTTTTTTTGTGTTGCTTCCTTTAAACGTATCCGGTGAGAACCAGATATTCTTTGTATTTTTCACAACGATTGTTTTCAGAGACTTACAGCTCTTGAAAGACTGATTGTGAACCGTCTTGATATTCTTGGAAAGTGTAATCTTTTTTACAGATTTCCAGTTTTTCAGAGACTTTGCACCAATACTGGTAACTCTGTACTTCACGCCGTTTACTTTAACGTAGTTCGGAACAGTCACATTTTCCTTGATTGTCGCAGCTCCGATAATACGTGCTCTGCCTGTATCATAGGTCCTTACCGTATAAACAGGGCTCTTAGTGTTATTACCTTTACTGTCTGTGTCTGCAATCTGGTTGACTGGCTTCTTACCGGTTGTCGGGCTCGGTGCTGCTGCGGTAGATGTAACAGCTGTACCGATCGTCAATACTGCTGCCAGAGCCAATGCCATAACTTTCTTCAGTACTTTTTTCATGTTGTTTTCCCTCCTTTCTCCTTTTATAAAAAATATATTGCATGGTAAGAAAGATGCCATGCAGTAAATCAGCAAGCCCTGATAGCCGCTGAAATACCCGGATTTATTTTTTCTTTCCTTTTTCACTTGCATAGTAACCATATTTCTGGTAATAATTTTTCTTTCGCTGATCTTCCACACGGTTCAGCACAATACCGAGCAGCGGACATCCGGCTCTCTCCAGCTGATGGATAGAATTCTGAACCATGCCACGTGACACCTTGCCGCTTGCGACAACAAGAATCGCCCCATCACACAGAGAACCTATTTTTTCTCCGTCGGATACCAGATCAAGAGGCGGTGCATCAATGAAAATATAGCGATATTCTTCGGACGCCTCATCCAGAAGACGGTGGAATGTCTCGCTCTCTAAGAGCATTGCCGGGTTTACCAGGTTTTCTACGTTTGGTAAAATATCCCCCTGCGGCATAATCGTGTGCCATACAGCATCTTTTAACGGCATATCTTTGGAAAGCACATGGGATGTACCAATGAGCTTTTTGCCGTTTTCTGCCTCCATCTGGTATTTTTCTGCCATAACAGACTTTCTCAGATCCGTATCCAGAAGCAATGTGTGGACACCGGATTCTGCCATTTGTTTCCAGGTATGAAATGCCACAAAGCTTTTGCCTTCATTCTCGGTACTGCTGATCACCATGATCTTCTTCACATCTTTTGCCTGAAAGTTTAAGTTTACTCTCAATCGGTTGATCGCTTCTTCTGTAGAATAGGTAAGCGTCGGCATATTATTGATCTGTACTTTATTCATAACCTACTTCCTCCGATGTCTTCCCTGTTTTTTCTTGTCCTTATCCTGATATTCCAGGATAACAGTAAGCGGCATAACTCCGATAATCTTTTCTACATCTTCTGCTGTCTTGACGGTATCATCCATCAGGAAACGTACAGTATAGATCCCAACGATCAGTGCCAGTGCCAGAATGCCTCCAAGAGCTACGTTTTTCTTTGTGCTCGGGGAAGACGGTACTGCCGGGGTGATCGCTTCTTCTGCAATATTCGGGGCTGAGATACCCATCAGCTTCGGAAGATACGTAACCGCCTTGTCTGCCAGAGTATTGGCAATGTTTTTTGCTTCTTCCGGATCTGCACTTACCACGCTGACTGTCAGCAGTCTGGTATCTTCGATCGGAACGATCGAAATCATGCTTTTCAGCTGGCTGACCGTATAATCCAGTCCCAGGTCACTGATGATCTCGTTGCAGATCGGTCTGGTCTTCAAAAGCTCTGTATAGTCCGATGATAAGGTTGTACCAAGTCTTAAATCATCCAGATTGACAATGTTCTTCCCTGAAGCAGACACAACATAAAGTTTGGATACTGCTGTGTACTTAGGTGTGATCAGACACTTTGTCCCAACGCCGGCTCCAATCACGCCGATCAAAAACACTGCCACAATCACAATCCATTTCGTTTTCAGATAACGAAGCAGTTCGCCAATATCAATTTCGTCCTGAGAATCTTCGATTATATTCTCCCTGCTCTGATCCATAAGTAGTTCCTCTCTTTTGTCTTTTTCTACATTTTTCTTACATAACTTTTCTCACATATTATACAAATCTTTCAAAGTTTTGACAATAGCCATTTTATCCAAATAAAATTCCGTATGCTCCAATCCATCGTCAAGATGCTGACCGAGTTTTGTTGTACCTTCCAGTTCAAATGTTCCTCGATTTGCTGCCTGCTGCATATCCGTCAGAATATCTGTCAGAACTCCTCCGTTCATATCGGTGACGGCCACTTCTGACATCTGTTCATAAATTTCTGCCCCAATAGATGGATCATCGTGTATTTTTTCCTTTAATTTCACCATAAATGCCTGCATATACTGTCTGTGACGTTTCATACGTGAAGTATTTTCGCTGTCATCGATTCCCTGACGATATCTCAGAAAATTATATGCCTGTTCATCACTCAGCGTAACGGTCTCGCCTTTTTTCAGTGTCGGATCTACATCACCAAAATCACTGTCGATGGTTACGGTAACTCCTCCGATCGCATGGTTCAGTTTTCCGATATCTTCCATATTGATCGCATAGTAGCCATTGATTTTGACTCCTCCAAGCATCCTGGAGACTGCTTTTACTGTATTTTCGCAGCTTTCTTCCGGTGTGCCTCCGTACCAGTGTGCCGTACAGAGCTGCATATCGGCGGTGGCCATCCCTTTCCCATTGCGTCCGATCAGATTGATCTCTGTCATCGTATCTCTGTTCAGCTGCAGGAATGCATACGTCTGTTCTTTTCGATTTACGATCACAAGCATCAGAAAATCTGCCATATTTCCGATATACTCATCACGGTCTGCGTCTTCCTTACCGCTGCCATCCGTCCCCATAACCAGATACGTCTCATAGTCCGTGGAATATTTATACTTTTTCCCGTTTAATTTTATTTTGTTCCATAAAAGCCGCTCCAGCTCATCCGTTGTTTCACTCTGCTGCGTCTCGGTCTGCCCTTCTGTCGCTGATACCTTTTCTGACCGCTGTTTTCTAAAATACCACGTTCCCACAGCAAGTACACACACAAGTACTGCCAGCAACACTATGATCCCTGTTGTTTTCTGTCTTTTCATATGTTTAATACCTGCTCTCCCAATCGATCGATCTCTTCTGATTTTCCTGCCCCTGCCAGCTTCTCCACTGCTTTTTTTCCTTTTAGCATGTTCGGTGCTCTTCTTCCTGTATTATGGCAGTCGCTCCCAAGAAGCACCGGAATCCCGCTGTTCAGCAGCTCTCTGCAGAGTTTTTTCTTTCCAAACTGAAGGATCTCTCCTGCATTTAACTGGATTGTCAGCGGAAGATCCAGGATTTCTTCCCAGATATCTTTATTTTTCTGATACGAACTGTAACGTTCCACGTGAGCCAGTATCACTTTAATCCTGCGGTGTTCAATGATTTTCCGCACTTCCCTATAGACTTCTTTATCCCACTGAGAAAAAGGCATCTCCAGAAGCAGTGTATCTGTCCCTTCAATACAAAGACTTGGAAGCATCGGGGAATCCGCCATCCCATTGTAATAGAGCACTTCTGCTCCTCCGAAGATCTGCATTTCCTGTCCCCATTCTTCCTCATGCAGTATTTCTCTTACACGTGCAAGCCGTCTTTCCCGCCGATCCAGAAAGGTCTCCGGGAATTCATGCTGGGCATAGAAATGAGAGCTCGCCACAACCTGCCGAACTCCCTGATCATACTCCATCTTAAGCATTTTCTGTGTTTCCGCCATGCGGCGGCTTCCATCATCCATCCGTGGTAAAATATGTGTGTGAAAATCAATCATACTGTTCTCCCCTTCATTCGCATTATTTTAACCCACTCTTATTCCGGTATAACATCTGTTATTCTTTCTTCCCCATCTTTCTCCAGAATCCGACTTCCTTTCGGATGCGGTCCATCTTTGTTACAGGTGCACAGATCAGACGCACGATCCACATAACAGGCATCAATACCGGAGCTTTATACAGGAATGGATATATGTTGCACATATAAGAATACTCCGGAAATGTCCTTGTCAGGAAATACATGGCTTTTGCCACTTTTTTATTCTTATATTTTTTCTGAATCTTTTCCTGTCGATTTTCAAACTTTTGGCTGTTTGTTCCAAAAGTCCCCGACAAAAGTATCACTCTTTCCAGTTCTGTATCTCCAACATGATATGCTTCCCCAAACCAGGCATTTGCTGTCTCTTCCACCTGCTTGAAAAACGCTTCCTGATCTCTTTTGCGGAACTCCTCTTTCAACTTATCCCGGTGAAGTTCCTTTCCTTTTGCCTGCAGAAAAATATAAACATCCAGCAGAAAACGGATTCCACAGCCTGAATCGTAAAAGTGCTTCTCTAAATGATCCAGCATAAACAGATAGTAATCATCCCAGCTCATAAAATAGAGATCATCCTTTTGTTCACACCGTTCCCAAATATTTTCATATCTTTTTTTATTCTTGTATGGAATCATTCGGTTATGAATCTCGACATGCATCCAAGGATTTTTTTGATAAACATCAACTGTATCTTCACATTCATTTTTTACAAATCCATAGCCTAAATCTGTCATGATTTCTCGGACTGGCTTCCGATTTTCGCTGTCAATGAGGAAATCCAGATCTCCCATCTGACGATATTCTGGTTTCGGATAAAACTGCTTCATGATCCAGCCTTTCATCGGAAGCACGCGAATCTGCTCATCTGTCAATTTTACCAGCAATTTTTTTCCTTCATTTTTCTGTACAACATTCATAATCTCACAAGAACGGCTCGCCGTTTGCCATGTCTCCATGACTTCTTTGTCTTCCTTGCCTGCGATCTGTTTTGCCGCATCGTATGCCATACAGGCAAGATTGTGTTTCTTTGCTGTCAGAAACAGGCATTTCATGGAAATCTGTTCCGGCTTTGGCTGTGGTTTCCGCTCTTCCAGGACAGAGCGGATCAACTCGATGAGATATTTGGCTGCAAGAATTTTTTCCTGTTCCTGCTGCTCTTTCTTTTCTTTTGCTTCTATGTCTGAAGTATTGGATTTTACGTTGGTCTTTCTGCTGTTCTTCATCGTATCTCTTTCATTCACCGGTTCTGTTCTTCTTTCTTGCTCTGCTGTTCTTCATCGTATCTCTTTCATTCACCGGTTCTGTTCTTCTTTCTTGCCACTCATCATTTTCCATGCCATCTGTGCCGCCTGATGGGAAATATCACACTGCATCCGGTACAGCGGCACACGTTCTGCCGTCTGCTTGAGCAGAGTGATCGTCCGGATCAGTTTTGTCTGATCTGTCGGCCGGTAGACCTGGCGAAATAAATACGGAAACGCATCTGCCGGTGAAATCATCTCGATATGGTTCTTTTCTCCGCGTTCCAACAGACAGATCCCTTTGACCGGTACTTTCTGGTTGCTGTCCAGGTTATGTTTGCCATTCCACGGTGTGCCGCAGACATAGATGGCATCTTCTCGCACCTGGATCAGTGGCTTGTCATCATTTACCATCACGGCACGTTCACCAAAAACTTCACGCCACAGCCGTGTGTGGGTTGATTTTCCGGTGCCACTCGGAGCTGTAAACAGATAAGCCTGACCGTCTAGTGCAACTGCGGAACAATGAAACAAAAATGTATCGTGTTCAACCATAATTTCCGAAATCTTACGGTACACCGCCAGACTCTCCAGCATTCCATTCGAACTGCTGACGCCAGACTGATCCTCTCTTTCGATCTCCTCATCACTGGCTGCGATCAGTATCCCCGGCTCTTCCACTTCATAACTTCTGCACTGCTTCTCCAGATATGGATACTGCATCTGTAATGTAAAAGCAACATCTGCAAACCGGTAGTTTTTCGTTACCATTTTCTACTCCTCCAACAATCCCTTTGTGCGAAGTATTTCCAGAAACTTCTTCACATCGGCTGTCGCTTTCTCTTCTTTCACATCGTATTCCGATGTCAGTGCTTTTACAAGATCTGCCTCTGTTGTTCCGCCCTGAAGCTTCTCCCACAGAAAAGCTCCCACTTCATTCAGCCTGATCAGCCCTGCCAGTCCTCCGTCATTTACTGTGATCGGCACAGCCATCTTCTCGCCGCCGATCGTATCTAAAAGATAATCTCCTTTGATTTTCATATCAATTTTCTCCTTATTATCACTCTGAATATGGAAACATTATTTACATTGCTCCTATCGAATCAAAATATTAAGCCGCAAAAACCATTCTCTACTCCATAATTATAGCGATATTTGTTCTCCTGGTCAACATTGCTTATTTTTCATTTTTATTCAATATAGCTTAATTTTTATCCAAATTCTGTTTTTTCTTTCTGCACTTCAGGCAAAAACGTTTCACCCTTCTGAGAAAGACAGTATTTACCCAAAATCCTGCCCACATCCTATGCTTTATATCATTCACCGGGATCACCTCATCTCCACGGATGATTTCTGTCACCCTTCCGATCATCTGTTCCCTTTTTATGCCATATTCATCCGAGAACTGATTATCCCCACGGAATATATAAGCATTTTCTTTTTTCCCTGTTACCCGGTGCAGCACAAATGTACCGTTTTCCCGCTTATACAGTATGATATCATACTTTTTTATCCTGTCCGGAAGTGCTGCAAGTGTGACTTTATCCCGCCCCTGGACGATAAACGGCTGCATACTCGTTCCTCCCGGATAAAAAGAAAACTCTCCACCCCTTGCGAGAACTTTCCGGATTGTCTGTTCTATTTGTTCCAGTTTTATTTCCCGTTGCTGCATATCGGTTGCTCTCCTCCACTGCATTCCAGAATAATGCGGAAAATCCCTGCCCCTCTATCCGGAAAAGCAGAGATTTGCTGCATTCATATGCATTTGTTATCGTTTTTCAGTCCCAGCCGTCTGCACTGTCTTCCCAGGAGTCTTCACCACCAATTTCCAGTTCTTCTGTTTCTACATTCTCCTGCGAAGTTACCGTGCTGTTTTCTGCCGCCTGCTTATCAGTACCTGCTTCTGTATTTCCCTGTACCGTGTTCTCAGTTTCCGTTGTCTTCTGCTGTGCGGTCTGTGCTTCTGTTTCTTTAGATGTTTCCGTTTCCTGTGCTGTCTCCGCTGTCATTTCCTGTTTTACTGTCTCCATCTGCTGTGCCTGGCCCTTCTTCTTACATCCAACACACATGCATAATATCGCAACAACCAATAATGTATATACTGCTTTTCTTTTCATTTTATCACCTTTTTCAACTTTACTTCAAATGGGGATGCCACAAATGACATCCCCATTCATTTACTTATTCGTTTTTAATTCCATCCTGGTCCAAAATCGTCACCTGTTTCAAGCTCTGATTCGCCACCTGGTGATGTCATTATTACATCCGTAGTCAGAATTGAAATCTCTTCTAATTCTGGTTCTTCATAATATTTTTTCATTTTTCATGTCCTTTCTTATTCAAAACTATTAATTTGTGGATATTCTGATATTTCTGAATACATTGTATAGGTAGTATATCCATCTGTATAAGTAACATAGGATCTACCGTACCACTGTTCATTTTTTCCACATGCTAATTTTGCTTCATAAGTACCATTATTTGCTTTTCCTTTTGCAATAGATGTCTTTGTTCTGGAAGCTTTTTTTACAAAAGCGTTCTGATTATTTTCATATTTTCTCCATCCCGTTGCATCTGTAATTACAATTCCATGTTCAATAACTTTGTACATCGTTGGAACCATTCTTTTTCCAATAAAGGAAAGTTTTCCAATAGAAGTATTATACTTTGAATTGCAGAAAAGATTAACTTCTTCTTGTGTTCTTGCTCCTGTAGTATAAGTCAACGTCATATCACCAATTGCAAAGAATTTGTAACTTCTATTTGTGCAAACAGTCTTAGTTTTGTATACCCATCCTGCAAATTGTTCTTCTGCAGTATTTACTTCATTGCTAATAGTTACTGTTACATCTGCAAAAAGCGGTACATAAATCCACTTTTCTCCTGTATCACTTCCTTCATTTTCTTTAGCATCAGCTTTAATTGTAATCTTATCTTCATTCGGAACAGAAACTTTATAAAGCTGTACCAAATTCTTCATAGCTTCGCGAACATTTGTTTCGGCTTGTGTTATTGTTTCTTCTGTATTTGGATAATTTGCCTTAATTTCAGCAACCACTTTTGCCAGTTCCATTCTGGATGCTTTTGTATATTTTTCTACAAGTAGCGACATACTGCCAGCTTCCTCCAACAAAGCATTCAATGTATCCGTTGAAGGTGTTTCATTCACAACTACCGTACAAGTTGCACTCTTAGTTGTATCTGCATTAGGCTTTGCAGTAATAGTAACTTCTCCGCCTTCATTTGTTACCTGAAGTGCTGTGATTTCTCCTGTTGTCTCATTTACAGAAACAACTTCTGGATTACTGCTCTCCCATACTACACTTGTATCAATACCTACTGTACCTGCTGTATCTGTTACCGTAGCTGTCAGCTGCTTTTTATCACCTTTATTCATACTTACATATGTATCGCTTAATGCAATAGATACTTCATTCACTTTTGCAAACATTGCAGTATATGTATGATTGCCGTCCATCTGTACCGTTGGATTCTGCTCTTCAATTTCAGAAACAACAGCACCATCCTGATCCGTCACAATCCATTTAACAAATTTACAATTTTCAGCCGGAGTTGCTGTTAACTGTGTATCTACTATAAAATCCTGAATTGTTTTTGTTCTGGAAGATGTTGCAGTTCCCATATTAGCATCTGCTGACTGTACCAGTCCAGAAACATCTTTGATCTGTTTCTTCGATTTTTCTGCTCCTTCATAGAACTTAATTTTTGTTGCCGTTACCCAACCACTATCATACGAAGATGTAAACCGTAAACGTACATGTGTTGCTTCAACAGGATATGGAAGCACAATTTCCTGTTCATTAGGAGTCGGATCTAATGTTCCACTTGCTGCAACCACAAAATCTTCATCTGTTACTTCTCCACTAGTCTTATTGGCTACAAGCACCTGATAATCTTTTCCTGCACCTGAAGTATTATTGGCCGGAGCAGTTCTTTTTTTGTATGTGATTTTCTGAACATTTTTGCTTACAACTGCATTTGTATCATCCGTAAATTTCATCTGAATATAAAGAGGATTGCTTTCACTTGCCTGTCCCTGATGATTCTCGTCAGTATTATTTCCAGACCAGTTTGTATGCCACCATCTTGCATCATTATCATCAAATGCCCAAGATGCCGGACCATCTGTATTAGAACCACTTGGATGATAAGAATTTGCACTTGCATTGGACGCTAAAACTGAAATTTCTGTCAATGGTAGCAAATCTTTCTTTGTAAATCTTGCTGTCAGATTCATATCTCTTGTTGCAGTAACCTGATATGATGTTAAATTGCTCACTACTGTACCACTTTCATTCACCCAACCAGTAAAAATTGTAGAATCCGATGGCGTTGCTGTATAAATAACCGGAGTTCCGGAAGCCACTGTAATAGAATCATGTCCAGATCCATGCAGAACATCCACTTTTGCTGTACCCTCATCAGGATTTTGATTTGTCACTGTTGCTGTAACTTTTGATACATCATCAGGAATCGTCACAAGACGCATCTCTCGTGCCTTAACAAAGTAGTTGTCTTGTCCTCCAGTTATGGCACCATACGTTTCTAATCCTGTAAATTTCACGTCTGTTACATTTTCAACTGGTGTAAACAATACCTCATTTTGTGTATCTGCACTTGACCATACATTTGTATCAGATGTACGATACACTTCCGTATAAGTGTCACCATTATCAGTACTCACCTCAACTTTTGCACGTTTTACCTGTCCGTTTTTTGCTCCATCAGAGTCTGTTTTATATAATACTCCAGCTACCTTTTGAGCCTCAGTCAATTTAAAATTGATCCAGTTTTCTCCCTTTGTAATACAATTATAGTTCCATTTCGTATGCCAAAGAGTATTCATATTATTATCCAATACCGCTGTACCTGGATAATCTGGCTGAACTGACCCTACCGTAACTGTTACATTTTTATTATCTCCGTCTGTCACAAGATCAATGTTCTGATATCCCTGGTTTGAACTTGTCAAGATATCATTTTCCATAGCTGATACATGAAAACCAGATACCGGAATACTTGACAATACCATAGCCACAGCTAATGACTGTGCTAAAATTTTTTTCAATTTCATATTCTTTCTCCTTTTCTTAATTGTACTTTCCAAAACATATTGCAATTTTTTTATAACCACTCTCCTTTTCATTGCATACGTGTTTTTAACAAAACTTTATACAATATAATATCATTTTTATTCTTAAAATTCAATACGATTCTTTTCGTTTTATAAATTTTTAGTGACCTTTTTAGTAACAGTTCAGCCTTTCGGCCGAACATGTCAGAGACATTCTATTTCTTTTACTGTTCCAAATTCACATCTTCCGGCAACTCCGTAAGTCTCCTGGCTTCTTTCTCATCAAACCCTTCCCGGCACAAATTCCTGTATACCAGTATTTTGCCTTCGATTTTGCCTTCAATTTTTCCCTCTGTTCTTCCTTCACTCCTGCCAATCTCGATTCCCTTGGCAATGCCCATTTGTTCTAACCTTTCTGCCACATCACACATACTGTGCACTCCTTCCTTCTTTTTCCTGAAAATTTTCTCATAACGTCTATCTCCTGTCATGACCTGCAAAAGTTTCAGCACTTCATCCACATGCCTGATCTCTGTTGGATCATCCGGTATATAATCTTTGTTTTTTCTTTTCTGTACAAAAAAATTTGCCACCACTTTGAAGTCACTGTGGAAGTGACTGATCTGCTCTTCCGTCAGCCATTCAACCTCAAAGACATGCATCTGATAATCATTCACATAGGTATCAAGACATCTTTGGATTTCCATCAGTTCTTTGATTTTTTGTTTGTGTTTATTATATTTGTGTATGTGATGTGTGTCAATCTTTTTGTTTCTTTTCTTGAAAACATCCAAATTAAAAGTTACCTCTTTTCCACAGTAAAAGACACGAAAAAGTATTTGTTCTTCTTCGTGTCTTTTTGCTTTACATATATTTCTTTTTTTCTCTTCCTGATGCCTTGCTTTCACAAAGCTGCTTCTTGCAGTTTGGGGATGCAAGAAGCCAAATTAGTATGAATGAATTGCTTGTTATTCAGCTTTTTTATTATAACAAAGTTTCTCTGCGTTTTCAATAGTTTTCCGGCAATATTTTTCTTTCTTTTTCGTGTTTTTTTCTACACAATGCTCTCCTGCTATGATTTTTGTGATATACCGTATTTCAACTGTACAGAGTTTCAAGATAAAATAATCCCTGTAATCATCTTTTTGTTTAGATATTCTTCACGGTTGCGATATCGATCAGGGTCAGTTTCTTGATATCGGTGTTCTCCAGGCTGGTCACGAGCGCTCTGGCGGTGTCCATGGCGGTCAGGACGTTAACGCCTGTCTCGATGGCTGTCCTGCGGATGAGGAATCCGTCTCTGGAGTGCTCTACGCCCTGGGACGGGGTATCGATGACAAGGTCGATCTTGTGGCCGAGGATCAGGTCGAGGAGGTTCGGTGACTCCTGCTCGATCTTGTTGGTGCGGATCGCATTTACGCCTGCTTCCTGCAGTACTTTTGCGGTGCCGCGTGTTGCGTAGATGCGGTATCCGATCTTCTCGAATCTTCTGGCGATCTCGATTCCTTCTTCTTTGTCGGCATCTTTCAGTGTCATGATCATATTTTTATGCTTCGGCAGTTTGATGCCGGCACCGATAAATGCTTTGTAGAGTGCTTCGTTGAAGGTCTTTGCGATACCGAGGCATTCTCCGGTGGACTTCATTTCCGGGCCGAGGCTGATGTCAGCACCGCGGATCTTCTCGAAGGAGAATACCGGCATTTTGATCGCGATATAGTCTGCTTCCGGTGCAAGTCCGGTCGGATAGCCGAGTTCTTTTAATTTTTTGCCGAGGATCACTCTGGTTGCCAGCGGTACGATTGGGATTCCGGTCACTTTGCTGATGTACGGTACGGTACGGCTGGAACGTGGGTTTACTTCGATGACATATACGTCTTCGCCGCAGACGATGAACTGGATGTTGATCAGTCCGATGACATGCAGGGACTGTGCCAGTTTTCTGGTGTAGTCTACGATCGTTGCTTTTACGTGGTCATCAAGGCTCTGTGCCGGATACACGGAAATACTGTCTCCGGAATGGATTCCGGCACGTTCGATATGCTCCATGATACCAGGGATCAGGATGTCTTCGCCGTCGCATACGGCATCGACTTCGATCTCTTTTCCGACCAGATATTTATCTACCAGGATCGGGTGTTCCTGTGCGATCCGGTTGATGATGCCGATGAATTCATCTACATCTTCGTCGTTGATCGCAATCTGCATGCCCTGTCCGCCAAGTACATAGGATGGGCGGACGAGTACCGGGTAGCCGAGTTCGTTGGCTGCTTTTTTTGCTTCTTCTGCGGTAAATACGGTGTGGCCTGACGGTCTTGGGATGCCGCATTTCTCCAGAATCTCATCGAACAGTTCACGGTCTTCGGCTGCATCGACGTTCTCTGCGGATGTTCCGAGGATCGGCACGCCCATCTTCATCAGGGCTTCTGTCAGTTTAATCGCAGTCTGTCCGCCGAACTGCACTACGGCTCCGTCCGGTTTTTCGAGGTTTACGATGCTCTCTACGTCTTCCGGTGTCAGTGGCTCGAAATACAGTTTGTCTGCGATGTCGAAGTCGGTACTTACGGTTTCCGGGTTGTTGTTGATGATGATGGTCTCGTATCCTTCTTTTGCAAATGCCCAGGTACAGTGTACGGAGCAGAAGTCAAACTCGATACCCTGGCCGATACGGATCGGACCGGAACCAAGGACGAGGACTTTTTTGCGGTCGTTTGTCTCGATGGCTTCGTTTTCGCTGCCGAATACAGAATAGTAGTACGGTGTCTCTGCGGCAAACTCTGCGGCACAGGTATCTACCATTTTGTAGGCTGCTGTGATGCCGTTTGCATAACGCATGTCTTTGATCTCTTCTTCGGTCTTTCCGGTCAGGCGTGCGATCACGTTGTCCGGGAATTCGATGCGTTTTGCTTCTCTTAATAATTCTGCCGTCAGTGGCTGTGTCTTCAGGGCTGTTTCCATCTCTGTTAAGATGCACAGTTTGTCGATGAACCATTTGTCGATCTTGGTGATCTCATGAATCTTATCATAGGAAAATCCTCTTCTGAGTGCTTCTGCGATCACCCAGATACGGCGGTCATCGACTACAGCAAGCTGTCCGATCAGTTCCTCATCATCCAGGTGTGTGAAATCGTAAGACATCAGACAGTCTACGTGCTGCTCCAGGGAGCGGATGGCTTTCATCAGGGCTCCTTCGAAGTTGTCGCAGATGCTCATGACCTCGCCGGTTGCTTTCATCTGCGTGGTCAGTGTTCTCTTGGCACTGATAAATTTATCGAACGGCAGACGCGGAATCTTGACAACACAGTAGTCCAGCATTGGCTCAAAACTTGCATACGTTTTGCCTGTGATGGCATTTTTGATCTCATCCAGTGTGTAGCCCAGTGCGATCTTTGCGGCAACTTTTGCGATCGGGTAGCCGGTTGCTTTGGATGCCAGTGCGGAGGAACGGGATACACGAGGGTTTACTTCGATCACGCAGTATTCGAAGCTTTCCGGGTTCAGGGCGTACTGTACGTTGCATCCGCCGGTGATGTTCAGCTCGCTGATGATGTTCAGGGCGGAGGTACGCAGCATCTGATATTCTTTATCGCCAAGGGTCTGGGAAGGTGCTACGACGATACTGTCTCCGGTGTGCACGCCGACCGGGTCGATGTTTTCCATGTTGCAGACGGTGATGCAGTTGCCGGCACTATCCCGCATGACTTCGTACTCGATCTCTTTCCATCCGGCGATGCAGCGTTCTACCAGAACCTGTCCTACTCGTGACAGACGCAGACCATTTTCGAGGATTTCTACGAGTTCTTCGTAGTTATGGGCGATTCCGCCGCCGCTTCCGCCGAGGGTGTATGCCGGACGCAGTACTACCGGGTATCCGATGATCTTGGTAAATTCTATACCGTCTTCTACGTTTTCTACGACACGGGATGCTGCGATCGGCTCACCGATCTTTTCCATGGTCTGTTTGAATTCCAGGCGGTCTTCTGCTTTTTTGATGGTCTGGGAAGTGGTTCCGATCAGACGTACGTTATTCTCACGTAAGAATCCGGCTTCTTCGAGCTCCATGGCAAGGTTCAGTCCTGCCTGTCCGCCAAGGGTCGGCAGTACGCTGTCCGGTTTTTCTTTCAGGATCAGCTGCTCTACGACTTCTACGGTCAGAGGCTCGATGTATACACGGTCTGCGATATCTTTGTCGGTCATGATCGTTGCCGGGTTTGAGTTCAGAAGTACGACTTCGATGCCTTCTTCTTTCAGGGAACGGCACGCCTGTGTTCCTGCATAGTCAAATTCTGCTGCCTGTCCGATGACAATAGGACCGGAGCCGATCACAAGTACTTTTTTAATATCTGGATTCTTTGGCATTATTCTGACACCTCCATCATTTTCATAAAGCGGTCAAACAGGTAACCGGAATCTAATGGTCCCGGGCATGCTTCCGGGTGGAACTGTACCGTGAAAATATTTTTCCCGGTGTAGGACAGTCCTTCGTTTGTACCGTCGTTTACATTGACAAATGCCGGTACTGCTACGGACGGATCCAGTTTATCGGTATCTACCACATAGCCATGGTTCTGGGAGGAAATGTATACACGGCCGGTCTGCAGATCTTTGACCGGGTGGTTGCCGCCGCGGTGTCCGTATTTCATTTTGTGCGTATCCGCACCGGTTGCCAGTGCCATCAGCTGATGTCCGAGGCAGATTGCAAAGATCGGGATATCGGTATTGTACAGTTTGCGGATCTCTTCAATAATGGAAGTACATTCTTTTGGATCTCCAGGTCCGTTGGAAAGCATGATGCCGTCCGGATTGGATGCTATGATCTCTTCTGCTGTGGTCAGTGCCGGATATACGGTCACTTCGCAACCACGTCTGTTCAGATTGCGGGCGATGTTTCTCTTTGCACCGAGGTCAAGAAGTGCTACTTTCGGTCCATTTCCTTCCAGGACGTATTTCTCTGTGCAAGTCACTTTTTCTACCACTTTGCCTGTATTATATGCTGCGATCTTCGGAAGAACCTCACTTAAATCTTCATATTCGCAGGTGGTGATCATGCCATTCATGGTTCCCTTTTCTCTCAGGATCTTGGTCAGTGCTCTTGTATCGATCCCGGCAATACCAGGAATGTCGTGTTTTTCCAGAAATTCCTGAATCGTTCCTTCACAGCGGAAATTGCTCGGCATTCTGGAAAGTTCGCGAACAATGTATCCGTCCGGCCATGGCTTTGCGGATTCCATATCTTCGTAACAGATGCCATAGTTTCCAATCAGCGGATAAGTCATCACAACGGCCTGTCCTGCATAAGATGGATCAGTCAGCACCTCCAGATATCCGGTCATGGATGTGTTAAATACGATCTCGCTGATGATTTCTTTTGTCGATCCGATACTTTTTCCAGTGAAAACAGTACCGTCCTCCAGAATCAAATATGCTTTCATTCGTCTTCCCCTTTCGCGTTTAATCCAATGGTTATTGTATCTTTGTCCGTACCCCGGACTCTAAAAAAGGGTACGTAATAGTAAGTCCCTACTACGCCCCCCTCAGCCCTGGATACATAAATGCTCAAATTGTTAAGATTCTACCACAAGATAATCAAGATTGCAAGTACTTGTTTGCGAATTTTTATGCATTTTTATGATTAGTTATACAAATAATGTCAGGTTCAAAAGCCTGAAAGCACGATGTGTCGGCACAGAAGTTGTTTTCTGGCATCTTTTCCGTTCTTCTGCATATACTTTTTCAAGGGAATTTTTGAGGTGTTCTATGGCTACCGGAAAATTACAGATACAGGTTACTTCCCAGCTGCGTGCTGCTCCCGTGGAGGATGCCGTGATTGATATTTCAAGCACCGGGGAACCGGATCAGATCCTGGAAGAAGTCAGAACGGACAGTGTCGGACAAACGGATACGTTGGAGCTGGAGGCTCCGCCGGAGGAATACAGTTTAAGTCCCGGCGAAATGCAGCCTTACTCGGAGTACAATTTCCGCATTACGGCTCCGGGCTATGAGCCGCTTACGATCTCCGGTGCGGAAATCCTCGCAAATCAGCTGGCTTTGCAGGATATCCGGCTGAAACCGCTCGCCGGCCCGGAAGCATATGACAATGTCGTGATCCCGGCTCACACGCTCTATGGCGATTATCCGCCAAAAATCGCAGAGGCGGAGATCAAACCTCTCTCGCAGAGCGGCGAGATCGTCCTAAGCCGCGTGGTGATCCCGGAATTTATCGTGGTGCATGACGGTGCCCCGACGGACAGCACTGCGGGCGATTATTATGTGCGTTACCGCGATTATATCAAAAATGTGGCTTCCAGCGAAATCTATGCCACCTGGCCGAAGGCCGCCATCCGTGCCAATGTGCTGGCGATTATGTCGTTTACCTTAAACCGTGTATACACGGAATGGTACCGCAATAAAGGATTTGATTTTACGATCACGTCCTCGACGGCATTTGACCACAAATGGATCTACAGCCGAAATATTTTTGAGAGTATTTCGGAGGTTGTGGATGAGCTTTTTGCCGATTATTTATCCCGCCCGAACGTCAAACAGCCGATCCTGACGCAGTACTGCGACGGCAAACGGGTCAGCTGTCCGAACTGGATGTCACAGTGGGGTTCAAAGTCTCTGGCAGATCAGGGATACACAGCCACAGAAATCCTCCGCTACTACTATGGTGACAACATCTACATCAATTCAGCGGAGGAGATTTCCGGGATTCCTTCTTCCTGGCCTGGATACGATCTCGACATCGGGGCAACCGGGCCGAAAGTGGAGCAGATGCAGGAACAGTTAAATGCGATTTCAAATAATTATCCTCTGATCCCGCGGATCGCCGTAGATGGTATTTACGGAGAAGATACACAGAAGGCGGTGGAAGTTTTTCAGGATATTTTCAATCTTCCGGTGACCGGTATTGTGGACTATCGCACCTGGTATAAAATCCAGGAGATCTATGTCGGCGTGACCCGCATCGCAGAGCTTCGTTAAATATCTAAAAAAGCAGGTCAGACTGTGCATTCTCATCCTGATGAGTGCACATCTGACCTTGCTTTATAATCTACTGATCCGCCGGAAGATAACCGAAATGGCGAAGTGCAAAGCTCACGCCTTCTTCTTCGATCGGCCTGGTCACGTAATCTGCCACTTCTTTGAGCTTATCCACAGCATTTCCCATGGCGATGCCGTTTCCTGCCTTCTCTATCATTTCGTAATCGTTCATGCTGTCTCCAAATGCCACGATGTCAGACCAGTCTTTCTGGTAATAGTCCAGAAGTGCCTGGATGCCGTTTGCCTTGGAAACTTCTTTTGTGATGACATCTGCCCCTCTGCGGTCGGCAAAAAGCGGCGTCTTGATTTCCGGAAATGCTTCCCGGAGCAGATCGGTACCTTTTGGATCGCCAAAGTATGCCAGTCCGTAAAACGGGTGTGTCAGAAGGTTGGACTCGTCTATGTACTCGCGGTCTCCGTCTCCGAAAATCCGCTTTTCATGCTCGATCAGCACTTCTTTGTTGACATAGCAGCCGTATTTGCCGATGTTCATGCCGATGCAGAGATGATGCTCACGGCAGAACTCCATCATGCGGGCGATCAGCTTCGGATCCATGAAGACTTCCCGGATCTTTTTTTCGCCTACGGTTACTTTCTGGCCGTTGCTGTGGACGATTGCATCCGGCTGAAGCTGTTTTTTGTATGCTTTGCTGAATTCACTGTCCATATCGCGACCGGTTGCGACAGCTACCACATGACCTTCTTTTTTCAGTGCTTCCAGATCCTTAAGCACTTTTTCGGAAATGTGAAAAGTCTTGTGATCCAGAAGTGTCATATCTAAATCAAAACAAAATATTTTAGAGCACATTTTTTAAGATTTCTTCCTGTCTTTCTTTGACTGAAGTCTCGCGGATCTTCTTACGCAGCGGCAGAACACATGCCGGTGATACAGACAGTTCGTCGATGCCCATTGCCAGGAATGCTTCTGTCATCTCCATATCTGCCCCGAGTTCTCCGCAGATACCAATCCAGATGCCGTTCTTATGTGCATTGTCTGCTGCCATTTTGATCAGACGCAGCAGACCTTTGTGATGCGGATAATAGAATCCCTCCAGGTTTGCATTCTGTCTGTCTACAGCGGTTGTATACTGTGTCAGGTCGTTTGTTCCGACGCTGAAGAAATCGACTTCTTTTGCCAGATCATCGCTGATCATGGCTGCTGCCGGTGTCTCGATCATAATACCAAGCTGGATCTCTTTGTTGTACGGGATGCCACTTGCATCTAATTCTGCCATAACACTCTTTACGATCTCTTTGATCTGCAGTACTTCTTCCAGTGCCACGATCATCGGGAACATGATGGCAATGTTTCCAAATGCAGATGCACGCAGCAGAGCACGCAGCTGTGTACGGAAAATATCCTGCTGTTTCAGGCAGATACGGATCGCACGGTAACCCATTGCCGGATTTTCTTCGTGAGGCAGGTTGAAGTAATCAATCTGCTTGTCTGCTCCGATATCCAGTGTACGGATGATGACCTGTTTCTGTCCCATCGTCTCAGCCACATATTTATATACTTTAAACTGTTCTTCTTCCGTCGGGAAATTGTCATTTTCCAGATACAGAAACTCGCTTCGGAACAGTCCGATGCCTGCTGCATCATTTTTGATCACAGCTCCGATATCAGATGCATTTCCGATATTGGCATACAGTTTTACTTTCTGTCCATCCAAAGATACGGTCTCTTTGCCGCGGAACTGCTGCAGAAGCTCCTGCTGTGCCAGATACTCCTGTTTCTTTGCCTGATATTCTTTCATGGTCTCTTCATCCGGCTCGATAATCAGGCATCCGTTTGCTCCATCCACGATGGCTTCTTTTCCTTCGTATTTCTCATCCAGTGCATCACCGATACCGATGATTGCCGGGATGTTCATCGTCTTTGCAAGAATTGCGGTATGGGAGTTCGTAGAACCGCCCTGTGTCACAAAAGACAATACCATGTCCTTATTAAGCTGTACAGTCTCGCTTGGTGCCAGATCGTCTGATGCAAGAATGACCGGCTTGTCCGTTACCAGTCCGCTCTCACCTGCTCCGGTAAGGATTTTCACTACACGGGCTGAAATATCTTTTACGTCAGCTGCACGCTCTCTCATATAGTCATCATCCATGGAAGCAAACATCTGTGAGAAATTGTCTCCGGTAACGCTGACTGCATATTCTGCATTTACAGACTGTGTCTGGATCATGTTTTCGATTGCTTCTACATAGTCCAGATCTTCCAGCATGAACTGATGTGTCTGGAAAAGCATGGCATTGCTCTCGCCAACTTCAGAAACGGCTTTGTCATACAGTTCACCGAGTTCTTCAATTGCTTTTGCTTTTGCATTTTCGAAACGCTGGATCTCAGCCTGCGGATCTTCTACTTTTTTTCGCTGTACTACACCGGAATCTCTCTTAAAGAAAGCGATCTCTCCAATTGCGATCCCACCAAAAACACCTTTTCCCTGTAACGTAATCATTAAGTTTCCTCCTCACTTATTTTACTTATGTAATGCTCAGTAACTTCGCAATTACAATTTTTCTTATGAAACACCTGTAATGGCCCGGCAGCAAGTGCTTCGGCCTGCACCGGATCATTACAGACATTTTTTTATTTAGATGCTGTTTCTGTCTCGGTTTCTGCTGTTGTCTCTGCCAGTGTACCGTCTGCATTTTTTACAACGGCATTTTTCTCAAGGATCTTCACTGCTTCATCCTGCAGAATACTTGCCATGATCGTGCTCTTACCATACTGGCTGATAAATGCATCCACATCTGTAGATCCCATCTGTGCTGCGTATTCGCTTGCTTTTTCCTGGAATTTTTCATCGGAAATCTCAACGCCTTCTGTCTCTGCGATCGCACGCAGTACCATTTCCTGGCCAAGGCTCTGTTTTACGGTTTCTGTCATTTGCTTTACAAATTCTTCTTCCGTCATACCTACCTGCTGTTTCAGGAAATCTGCATATTCCATGCCATACTGATCTGCGTAGGATTTATAATAGGAGGTAACCTGCTCCAGCTGATAATCGATCATTTCCTGCGGATAATCGTTTACGGTTGCATTCTGGTATGCAAGTGCTACCAGATCATTGAGTTCCTGGTTGTGCTGGTTTTCTTTTTTCGTCTTCTCCAGGTCTTCTTTTATATAGTTGTTGTATGCTTCTACTGTTTTGTATTCATTATTGGAAATTTCCGCTGCAAGCTCATCTGTCAGCTTTGGTGCACGTTTTACGGAATTGATCTTAACGGTAAATACAACTTCTTTGCCTGCCAGGTCGGTGGAACTGTAATCTTCCGGGAAAGTCAGGTTCAGATCTACGGTATCTCCGATCTTTTTGCCAATCAGTCCGTCTTCAAAGCCGTCGATGAAACTGCCGGAGCCGATCGTCAGGTCGTAGCCTTTTGCTGTGCCTCCGTCAAATGCTTTTCCGTTTAATTTTCCTTCGTAGTCGATGTTTGCCACATCGCCGTTTTCTACAGTACCTTCTTTGATCTCTTCGGATTTGTCGTTGTTGTTTAAGTTTGTCTCAACCTGCTGCTCGACTTCTTCGTCTGTGACATCGGTGGATGCCAGTGTTACTTCCAGTCCTTTGTAGTCTCCCAGTTTGACATAATCCAGTGCTTTGTAGTCCGGGCGTTCTGCTGCTTCTGTTGCTGCTTCACTCTCAGATGAGCTGTCTGCAGTTGTCTCAGAAGACGCATCCGATGCTGCTTCGGTTGTGGTGTCTGTATCTTTTGTCGTGTTTCCTGAACATCCTGTCACGGTGATCGCCATGCCAAGAAGCAGGGCTGCGATTACTTTTCTTTTCATTGTAGTTGTTTCTCCTTTCAGATCTTGCGTCGCTTTACATTTCCGGTACCGGTGTCGGTCTTGATTTATCAAAGACTTCTCCGGCATCAAAAAGATCTTCCAGCATTTCCGGATTATAATACATACGGTAGCCGTCCAGATTTCTTCTTCCCTGACGCATATAATTTTCTCCAAACTGTACCCAGTACTGCGTGGAATCTACATTACAGTAAATATCAAATCCCATGCTCTTAAGATAAGCGAATTTTTCGTTATCTGATGTGTATGGCTGCCAGTCGCCAAGGTCGGAACCAAAGGCAAAAATGATCACATTGGTGTCTCCGACAAGCGGTTTTACATAGTCCAGCCATTTCTGTGTATCGGTCTGCAGTCTTTCAAGACTTGCTTCGCCAACATTGATATGTCCCCATGTATGACTTGCAAACTCCCATCCTTCTTCTTTCATGGCATCTGCCACTTTTTTCGCCTGCTGTCTTTCCTTTTTCCAGGCTGCTTTGTCGAAATCCGGGTTCTCTTCGAAGAATTTCTCCTGGTACTCATCCAGGTCTTTTCTTGTCTTGTATGCGATATCGGTGCGATAACCGAGTATACCGTTGTATCCGGTCAGAGCAATGATTCCCTTATGTCCGTGATAGGAGAAATCCGGATGCTCTTCCACAAAGCGATCGATCAGAGGCACCATATCGTAATCGCCTACTGATATACTTCCGTCATCTTCTTTATATTCATTTTTAATATCGCCATTTTCATCCACGATCAGCTTCGTTGCCATGCCATCACCATCCATATAATGATAGTAACTGACATCGTCCTGTGAAAGGACAAATGCCTTTTTGCCCGGCGGAAGCATGATCTTGCCCGGTGATACGGTACCATCTTCATTGACCGTACACATATCATGCAGACTTACCATCACATATCCTTTGTCATACATAGACTGTGTGATCTTGTTGAACTCATCGATGGTAGTCATAACCTGATTATATCCGGCTTCTTTGGAATCACCATCAAATGCTTTCGAGGTGTCATATATTAATGTATGATAAAATACATGCGTCACCTGGTCAAGTGGATATTCTACAAGCTCCGATTTTGCCTGCTCGTACTCTGCCACTTTATCCTGCATATCCTGACTGTCTGCGAAATCAGAAGATGCCTTTAAAAGCTCAATTGCACCGTCATAATCATACTGTGCTGCCTTTAACTCTGCCTGAGACATGATATCGTCTTCTTTTTTCTGTGCCTGTGTTTCTGTCTCGGCTGCACTCTCTGTGCCTGCGGTATCTGCCGTACTCTCACTTTCAGCACTGGTCGCTGCCTGCTCCCGGTTGTCCCGGAGCTTTTTCTTTTCAAGCATATCTTTCCCAAGAAATGCACACAGGCCAAGGATGATGAACAGAAGAATGACTATGATCATCCTCCCTATAAACATCTGTCGCCTTTTTCTTTTTTTGCGGGCATCCGCTCGCTCCTTTTTTTCACTTTCGTTCATATTCCCCTCCACACTGGTGATAAATTCGCCCTTCAGGCTGCTTTCTCATGTTTTTACGGGTTCCAAAGTCATACTCTGGCCACCTTGCATTATTATGATTCCACGGATTGCTCCGCATTTCATGCTCTCGCAATCCTGAAAACATTCGAAATCCGTCCTGGCGGACTACTTTCTCATGTTTTTACGGGCTCCATAGACATAAAACTGTATGCAAGCATACATTTTATGTCCATTGATCCCTCGAATCATAATAATATCACATCTATAATAGAAATTACCACCCTAAATTGATGATATTCATAAAATTGTAATTATTCGGTACCGCTTCTTGCACTTTCTGCAAATAAATGGTACAATATTGAAATATATGAACTTATTTAGGAGGGTGTACTATGTCTACATTTTGGAATGTCCTCATTGTAATTCTGCTCGTGCTGGTAATCGCACTTGCACTTCTTTATTACTTTGGACAGAAAGCACAGAAAAAACAGGCCGCACAACAGGAACAGCTCGAAGCGACTCGTCAGGTCGTCTCTATGCTTATTATTGATAAGAAACGCCTCAAACTAAAGGAATCCGGTCTTCCTCAGATCGTCATCGATCAGACACCGTGGTATATGCGTCGTACGAAGATCCCGGTTGTCAAAGCAAAGATCGGTCCTAAGATCCAGACGCTGATCAGCGAAACAACTATTTTTGATTCTATTCCGGTAAAGAAAGAGATCAAGGCTGTTGTCAGCGGTATCTACATAACTGAGATCAAGAGTGTCCGCGGCGGACGAGTTGAGGCACCGCAGCAGAAAAAGAGCCTGCGTGTCCGTCTTTCCGAAAAGCTTCTTCGCAAGTCAAAAGAGCTCAATGCATCTGCTGCCGAAGATTCCAAGGGAAAGAAAAAGAAGAAATAAAAACTTTCAAGTGCATGCATATCGAGAGATATGGATGCACTTTTTATTTGGAATTCGCACAGATGCTGATGCTGCAGTCTGCAATATACTCACTGTTGATCTCCAGTGCGTATTTTACCTGCACATCAATGCTGTCTTCTTTTTCGCTGACATCCAGATGTGTTGCGGAGATCCCGACCAGGAATCTTCCAAATGGGGTGTCGTAATAAGATTCGCTTTTTTTGTCTTTTTCGAACACCATGTGCACGTTTGTCATCCCGCGTCTGGTCAGTTCCAGACTGCCGTTTTCGATTTTCAGAAGATTGCGGATCACTTCATTGGAATCTTCCTGTACTTCATCGTACTTGATATAATGGCGGCCGTCTTTTTCAAAGTAGCTGCCGGAAGTGATCACTTCCATCTCTTCACTGTTTTCTTCTCCATCCGGAAATTGTACACCGCTGATGCGGAGCATTATATCTTTTGTCATTTAGTACTCCTCTATGCTGATCTTCTTTGTGGTATTTACATCAAATGGCAGAATCGAATCTGCAAATCTCATAAATTTATCTGCCTGGTCGCTGACATAAAACTGATATTTACGTGCTTCTTCCTGAGACTGGATGTTTGTCAGTCCTTTTTCTGCAAGAAGCTGTTTCAGCTCACGTGCAGTCTCATAAGCCGGATTGACCAGTGTCACCTTTTCTCCGACAATTTCACGCAGTGTGGAACGCAGAAGCGGATAGTGGGTGCATCCAAGGATCAGGGTATCGATGTCCTGCTCCATCAGTTCCCGCAGATATCTGCCCGCAACTTCAAATGTCACCGAGTCTTTCAGCCATCCTTCTTCTACGAGCGGTACAAACAGCGGACATGCCTTGCCGATCACCTGGATCTGCGGGTCCTGTCTGGTGATATAAGAAGAATAAATTCCCGAATTTATTGTTGCTTCTGTGGCGATGACACCGATCTTTTTGTTGTGGGTTGCCTCGCATGCTACTTTCGCTCCCGGCTTTACTACACCAATGATCGGAATATCCAGTTCTTTTTCCACATCTTCCAGTGCATAGGCACTTGCCGTATTGCAGGCGATCACGATCGCTTTGACATCCTGTGTTTTTAAAAAGCGGATGATCTGTCTGGAATAACGCAGCACCGTATCTTTTGATTTTGTTCCATAAGGAACACGGGCTGTGTCCCCGAAATATACGATATTCTCTTCCGGCAGGTTTCGCATGATCTCACGAGCCACCGTAAGACCGCCAACGCCGGAATCAAAAACTCCTACCGGAGCATTACATCTGTCACTCATAAATTATTTTCCTCCGAATTAATCCCTTATATTTTACGTCGAACCCCTGTAAATTGCAAGCAGTCCTTTCCCTGCTCAGAAAAAGACCGGTGTTTTCCCGTCAAATGCATAGGCAACCGGTTCTTCTTTTGCAAAGACCGTCTTGCCGTTCGTCCCTTCTGTGATCTCTTCTTTGACAGAGACAAGCTCTTCCTGCGGAACCAGAGTCTCGACGGTCACTTTGTCCGTATACTGAGAATCTGTGATCAGAAGCCCTCTCTGTCCGAGCAGATACTGGATCTTACCGATCCCGGAATAATCGGTTTCCATCGCCAGCAGAAAGCCTTTTTTCTTTTCGAGTACGGTGCTGGCCGCAAGCCCTGCCTGTACAGATTTTGAATACGCACGGACAAGCCCGCCTGTTCCAAGCAGTGTTCCGCCGAAATAACGTGTCACCACAACGGCTGTGTTGTGGATGCCCTCTCCGAGCAGCACGTCCAGCATCGGATGACCTGCTGTTCCTGCCGGTTCCCCGTCATCACTGCTTCTCTGTATTTCATTATGTTCCCCGATCACAAATGCAGAACAGTTATGTCTGGCATCCCAGTATTTCTTTTTCATCTCTGCAATAAATGCAGATGCTTCCTCCTCCGAGTCCACCGGCTTTACGGTCGCGATAAAACGTGATTTTTTCTCAACGATCTCGCCCTCTCCGCCGCAATAGACAATTTTATATTCTTTCATATGCCAAAACCCTCCGATTAAAATTCCAGAATTCGGTAATACTTATGCTATCTTACCAGAGTCCCCCAAAAGAAGCAACAGCAGAAATCCTCCTTTGCTCTTTCTTTCCTCAAAGTTGTGTGATAAAATACTAAGATGCCAGGGTCAAAAGCCTGAAACCACGATGTGCTTGCACAGGAGTGGTTTTATGGCTTAATGACCCGCCCAAATATGAGCATAAAAGTGGAGCGTAAGCTTCACGATATGCGAATGTTGGGTAGGATTGTGAAAGTACGCAGTACGGAACAATCCGTATGGCATCATGGGTTCCGTTAAATCATGAGAAAGCAGCCATTTTTCGCTGAAAAATGAGCAAATTTTGAATGATTTTGTAGCACATCCTGCTTTTTAAACGTTATCGTTTTTACATAGCAAAACTTACTGTCTTTTTTCGGAGGTATTTTATATGAATTTTGACAAAAACCACGTTGCCCGCAAGAAGAGCATTCCAACGGGAACCAGGATCTTCAGGCGTATTTCGCTTACGGCTCTGAAGATTTTTCTGGTACTTCTGCTGTTTTGCGTCATCCTTGGCACGGCGGCCGGTGTCGGCATGATCAAAGGGCTGATCGCCAGTGCCCCTAACATCGATTCTCTCTCGGTTGCACCGGCAGAATCGGCCACCTACATCTATAACACCGGCAATAAACCGGTCCAGAAGCTTGCCGAATCAACTTCCAACCGTATTCTTGTGAAGCTGGATCAGATCCCGGAGGATCTGCAGCATGCGATCGTTGCCGTCGAGGATGAGCGTTTTTACAAGCATCACGGCATCGATATCCAGGGTATCGCCCGTGCCGCGGTGATCGGCATCACCAGTGGGGATTTCTCAGAGGGTGCCAGTACGATCACGCAGCAGCTGATCAAGAATAATGTTTTTACGGACTGGGTGACGCAGACGGCTCTTTCTCAGAAGCTGCGTCGTAAGTTCCAGGAGCAGTATCTGGCTCTGCAGCTGGAGAAAAAGATGTCGAAGGACCAGATTTTGCAGGATTATCTGAACACGATCAACTTAGGTGCCAGCTCGTACGGCGTACAGGCTGCTGCCAAACGCTATTTTAATAAAGATGTATCTCAGCTGAATCTCTCGGAATCTACGGTCATTGCCGGCATTACACAGAATCCGACGCTGTACAATCCGATCATCAATCCGGATGAGAATGCAAAGCGACGCAAGATCATTCTTCAGAAAATGGTCGATCAGGGCTATATCAGCGAACAGCAGCAGCAGGATGCCCTTGCGGACGATGTGTATTCCCGTATCCAGAAAACGGCTCAGGAGACGGACGAGGTTTCTATTTACAGTTACTATACGGACGCTCTGATCGAACAGGTCATGGATGACCTTGTGGAAGTCAAGGGATACACCAGACAGCAGGCTTACAAAGCTGTTTACTCCGGCGGTCTGAAGATTTATTCCAATCAGGATGAAGAGATTCAAAAAATCTGTGATGAGGAGTTTGCCAACCCGGAGAATTATCCTTCGGTGACGCTGATCGGTCTCGATTATGCTCTGAGTATCCAGAAATCCGACGGCGAGATTATCAATTACAGCAGTGAAATGCTCCGCAGCTGGTTCCAGAAACAGGACAGCTCTTTTAACATGATGTTTGACGATGAGGAATCTGCAAAAGCTGCCGCAGAGACTTACAAAAACGCCATGGTTGAAAAAGGCGATACTGTGCTTGGCGAGCGTGTTTCTCTTGTTCCGCAGCCACAGGCCTCTGTCGTGATCATCGACAATGAGACCGGATATGTGAAGGCGATCGTCGGCGGACGTGGCGAAAAGGAAGCCAGCCTGACGCTGAACCGTGCCACGGAAACCCGCAGACAGCCTGGTTCGACTTTTAAGATCGTCAGCACATACGCTCCGGCTCTTGATGCCGAAAATATGACGCTTGCTACGGTATTCGACAATGCACCTTACAATTACACAAACGGTGTCCCGGTCAATAACTGGGCAGGTAAAAATGCTTACACCGGACTGACTACGATCCGTCAGGCGATCGCAGGTTCAATTAACGTAGTAGCAGTCAAATGTCTGACCGAGATCACACCGCGGCTTGGTTTTGAGTATGCCGAAGCTCTCGGCATCAGCACACTTTACGATGATGAAAATCTGGACGTACGCCAGCCGCTGGCTCTTGGCGGTATCACGGACGGTGTCGTAAACATCGAGCTGTGCGATGCCTATGCAACGATCGCTAACGGCGGCAAATACAACGAAGCGAAGTTTTATTCCCGTATCGAGGATTCCGAAGGAAAAGTGATCATTGACAACACTCCGGAAGAAAAGACGGTTTTAAAGGACAGCACCGCTTTCCTGCTGACACAGGCGATGATGGATGTTGTAAAAGCCGGCGGAACAGCCTCCGATGTCAGCCTCGGCGAGATGCCGATTGCCGGCAAGACCGGTACGACTTCGGACGACCGTGATATCTGGTTTGCCGCATACAGCCCGTATTATACGTGTACGGTCTGGGGCGGCTATGACAACCACGATACGCTCCCGTCCGGCGATCTTTACCACACGTATCACAAAAAACTGTGGACTGCGATCATGAGCCGCATCCACGAAAATCTTCCGGTCAGACAGTTTGAACAGCCGGACAGTGTGGAAACTGCCTATGTATGTAAGAAATCCGGACTGCTCGCCGTGGATGGTGTCTGCACCGGAGATCCGCGAGGCTCCATGGCTTACACGGAATATTTTGCAAAAGGCACGACACCGACCAAGAGCTGCGATGTGCACACGGCTGTAAAGGTCTGCTCTTCCACCGGACTGCTCCCGACTGCGACCTGTACCACGACAACGAAAATCTTTGTCAAACGACCGGCCGGAAGCGAGGGCACAACGGAAGATTCCGCTTATGCTCCGCCAAGTGCGACCTGCAAAGGTCACAACATCCTGGATAAGATCACGGATATCCTGAATCCGAAAAAGGATGCGGCAGATATGGATGCCGATGATTCGAAGAAGGATGGTGCGACCACGCCGGGTTCTGATGCAAATTCCGGTTCAACAACTACACCTGACGGCAATTCCGGCTCCGGCGATTCTTCCGGAAGCGGAGGTACCGGCTCTGGCACAGGTTCCGGCTCCGGCGGCAGCACTTCCGGCGGTGGCTCCGGCGGAGACTCCGGAGGCACCACGGCTCCGGGCGGAGATGACATCCTGGAGATCATTCCATAAAAGCATCTGCTCTGGTGTTCAAAGCATGTGTTGTCTGAATCTTAAAATTTCATTTGGATACAAAAAATTCCATGAGGATATTACTTAAATCAAGTAAATTCTCATGGAATTTTTATTTATCTCAATCGGAGAAGACTCTCACTTCTGCAAGTATTGCGGTGCTGACTGCCGTTGTTTTATTACAGCATCAGTTTTGCTGCACCGTAGATACCGGCATCATTGCCCAGTGTTGCCAGTGCAAATTTTGCATCTTTGCAGGATGGAAATGCATATTTTTTGTAATATTTCTCGATATAATCAAAGAGTATCTTTCCGGCTTTGGAGACGCCGCCGCCGATTACAAATACCTGCGGATCTACCACACCTGCGATGTTTGCACATGCAAGACCGAGGTATCTGCCGAATTCTTCTGCGATTTCCTGTGCAACTGCATCGCCTGCTTTTACGGCATCAAAGACGCTTTTTGCACTGACTTCTCCGTCACGCAGAACGGAAGGGGTATCGCAGGATGCCAGCTTTTTGTTTGCCAGATATACAACACCTGTTGCAGATGCAACCTGTTCCAGACATCCGGTGTTGCCACAGTTGCATGGTTTGTCAACGCTGTCGGTTACATGGATATGTCCGATCTCACCGCCGGCTCCGTTGCTTCCGGTTACGATCTTGCCATTGATGATGATGCCGCCGCCGACACCGGTTCCAAGTGTCACCATAACAACATTGTGATAGCCGACTGCTCCGCCTTTCCACATTTCGCCGAGTGCTGCCACGTTTGCATCGTTTCCGACGCGTACCGCAAGACCTGTCTTTTCGGAAAGCTCTTTGGAAAGTGGTACAAATCCCCAGTGCAGATTGACGGCTACCGGAACGTTGCCTTCTTCATCTGCCGGTCCCGGTACACCAACGCCTGCTCCGACGATCTCTTCTTTGTCCAGACCTTTTTCTGTGATCTTGGCATTCATCGTCTCTGCGATGTCTGCGATGATATTTTCGCCGTTGTTTTCGGTTCTTGTCTTAATTTCCCATTTATCCAGGACTTCTCCGTCTACATTAAAAAGTCCGCATTTTACGGTTGTTCCGCCGATATCGATTCCAAAACAATATTTTTTCATTTCTTCTGCTCCTCTTTTTTCTTTGCAAGTGACTTCTGAACACGGTTATAAAGCTCCTGAGCTGCATTGTAACCCATCTTTTTCTGTCTGTGGTTGACAGCAGCAGACTCTACGATCACAGCCAGGCTTCGTCCCGGACGGATCGGAATGGAATGGCATACAACGCGGTTGCCGAGGAACTCGGTGTATTCTTCCTGAAGTCCGAGTCTGTCGTATTCTTTGTCCTTGTCCCACTCTTCTAATTTGATAACCAGGTCAATGGTCTGTGTATTTTTCACGCTCTCCACACCAAATAAGGTCTTGGCATCAATGATACCGATACCGCGAAGCTCGATAAAGTGGCGGGTGATATCCGGAGCACTTCCGACCAGGCTCGCATCGCTGACTTTGCGGATCTCTACGACGTCATCGGATACCAGACGATGGCCTCTCTTGATCAGCTCCAGAGCTGCCTCACTCTTACCGATGCCGCTCTCGCCCATGATCAGGACACCTTCGCCGTATACATCTACCAGCACGCCGTGGATAGAGATACAAGGAGCCAGCTCTACATTCAGCCAGCGGATGATCTCCGCCATAAACGGAGATGTATTTTTCTCTGTGGTAAAGACCGGAATACCGTTCTCTGTGGCGATACGCAGGATATCTTCATCCGGATCCGTTTTTGATGTAAAGATAATGCACGGAACCTTATGGGCACAGAACTGCTCATAGGCATGCACTCTCTGATTTCTCGTCATATGCTCCAGATAAGTAAATTCCACATAACCGACAATCTGTACACGCTCGGATGCGAAATGTTCGAAATATCCGGTCAGCTGCAGTGCCGGTCTGTTGATATCCGGTGTGGTCACCACGATCGATGAAATATCAACATCCGGTGTCAGATTCTTCAGTTCCATGCTTTTTGCAATTTTTGTCAATTCTACACTACTGTTACTGTTCATCTGTTTTTGTCCTTTCCTGTCAGTAAAGCGGACATTCACAATCCGCTTCGCTACTTGCTCATGAACGCACACAACATCGTCAAATTCATGCACGTTCCTTCGATTTCATGCTCTCATTCTATCACATCCGTACACATCATACAAGAAACAAAACAGATTCTGTAAAAAATTGTATACTGTTCACATGAAAATTCAAGAATGCCAGAGGCATTCTTGCTGCATACAATCATCCTTGTTCTTCTTTTTTCTTTTCATGGAAGAAAGCGTAGACTTTTCCTGCACTTAAGGCGGTCATTGAAGGCACTGCTGCCAGTTCCTCTTCGCTCGCCTCGCGGATCGCTTCCAGGGAGAGGAAATGACGCATTAGTGCCTTTCTTCTTGCCGGACCGATACCGTCAATGTCATCCAGGATCGAATGTACCTGATCTTTGCTTCGCAGGGAGCGGTGATACTCGATGGCAAAACGGTGGGCTTCATCCTGCACGCGGGTGATCAGTTTAAATCCCTCGCTGTCGCGGTCGATCGGGATCTCTACGTTATTATAATACAGGCCTCTGGTGCGGTGCCGGTCATCTTTTACCATACCGCAGACCGGGATGTTAAGATCCAGCTTTTCCAGAACGCCAAGTGCGATATTGACCTGACCGCGGCCGCCGTCCATCATGATCAGATCCGGCAGTTTTCCGAAACTGTCATACTCTTTTTTCTCAGGGTCACTCTCGTGTGTAAAACGTCTTGTCAGGACTTCTTCCATGCTTGCGTAGTCGTTTGGCCCCTGCACGGTTTTGATACGGAATTTGCGGTAATCACTTCGTTTTGGTTTGCCGCGTTCAAAGACTGCCATGGATCCGACCGACTCGAAACCGCTGATATTGGAAATATCATAGGCTTCCACTCGTACCAGATCTGGCAGATCCAGCCAGCCGGCAATTTCTTTCATCGCCCCGATTGTGCGTCCTTCTTCTCGTTTGATACGATCTTTGTCCTGTCGCAGGACAATCTCTGCATTCTGCGTGGCAAGCTCAACCAGTTTTTCCCTGGTACCTTTTTTCGGTACTTTGATGTGCACCTTCTGCCCTTTTCGCTTTCCGAGCCACTCTTCTAAGACGGACTGATCTTCGATCTCACACGGGATCATGATCTCCCTTGGAATAAACGGCGTGCCGGAATAGAACTGCTTCATAAAACTGGAAATCACGATATTCTGCGAATCGTGCGGTGCGATCCGCAGGAAGAAATGGTCTCTGCCGATCAGCCTGCCCTGTCTGATAAAAAATACCTGGGCTACTGCGTCGCTGCCGTCCATTTTCACGGCGATCACATCTTTGTCCTCGCCGTCGCTGCTTGTGATCTTCTGCTTCTGTGCGATCTGGCTGACGCTGTTTTTGAGGTCACGCCAGGTCGCTGCCTCCTCGTACTCCATACGCTCCGAGGCATCCAGCATCCGCTTTTCGAGCATTTTCAGGATTGGTCCGTAGTTTCCGTTCAGAAAATCCATCGCTCCGTTTAAGGATCTGCGGTACTCTTCCTGACTGATATAGCCCTGACATGGTGCATCACACTGTTTGATGTGATAATTCAGGCAGGGACGCTCTTTTCCGATATCCTGCGGCAGTCTGCGATTACAGGTACGGACTTTGTAGATCTTACGGATCAGCTCGATCGTATCTTTGACTGCCCCGGCACTGGTGTACGGTCCGTAATATTTATTTTTATCCTTTTTCATGCTCCTTGAAAACAAAATCCGAGGATATGCCTCCGATGTCGTTACTTTTATAAAAGGATAAGTCTTATCATCCTTGAGCATCGTATTGTACTTCGGGCGGTGTTCCTTGATCAGATTGCACTCCAGAACCAGTGCCTCCAGCTCGGAATCCGTCACGATATATTCAAATCTGGCGATCCTTGTGACCATCTGCTCGATTTTGGCACCTTTATTGCGGCTGGTCTGAAAATACTGCCGCACCCTGTTCTTCAAGCTGATCGCCTTGCCCACATAAATAATGGCATCTCTGTCATCATGCATAATATAAACTCCCGGCTTAGCCGGGAGCTTTTTTAATTCTTCCTGAATATCAAACATCTGCTTTTACATCCTCACTTACTCGGTTGTGGTGTCTGCTGTGTTCTCTTTTGAAAGATTTACTTTTGTGCTGTTTTCTTCGGTCTGTATTTCGCTGTTTTTCTGTGCTTCTTCTGCCTGTACTTTACGCAGGATCTCCATAAATTCCTTTCCGGTGATCGTCTCTTTCTCGATCAGGAAAGCGGCGATGTGATCCAGAATGCTGCGGTTTGCCGTAAGCATGTCTTTTGCTTCCTTATATGCCTTTTTGAGCATGGCAGTGATCTCTTTATCGACCTCGGCCTGTGTCACCTCACTGCAGTCCAGAACCGTCTGATTATCGAGGTACTGGTTTGCCGCACGCTCCAGACCGGTCAGTCCGAATTTCTCAGACATACCGTAGCGTGTGATCATTGAGCGGGCAATGGAAGTTGCTTTCTCGATATCATTGGATGCTCCGGTTGTCACCGAACCAAATACGATCTCCTCTGCTGCACGGCCGCCGGTAAATTCTACCAGTCTCGCCCACAGTTCTTCTTTTGTATAGAGGCATTTCTCCTCTTCTGGAATGTTCATGACATATCCGAGTGCTCCGGATGTACGCGGCACGATCGTGATCTTCTGTACTGGCTCTGCATCTTTTTGCAGTGCACTGACCAGTGCGTGTCCGACTTCATGATAGGAAACGATCTCCCGCTCTTTTTTGCTCAGGATCTTGTTTTTCTTTTCTTTTCCCATCTCAACCAGCTCGACTGCTTCCGATAAATCTGCCTGAGATACGGCACTTCTTCCTGCTTTTACAGCAAGGATGGCTGCTTCATTGACCATATTTGCTAGGTCTGATCCGACAGCTCCGGCTGTTGCCAGGGCGATTTCTTTGAAATTGACCGTCTCATCAAGATTAACGTTCTTTGCGTGTACACGCAGAATATCTTCTCTTCCTTTGAGATCCGGGCGATCTACGATCACTCGGCGGTCAAAACGTCCCGGACGCAGAAGTGCAGAGTCCAGAACTTCCGGACGGTTCGTTGCTGCAAGGATCAGCACACCTTTGGAGGAATCAAAACCATCCATCTCCGCAAGCAGCTGGTTCAGTGTCTGCTCACGCTCGTCGTTTCCGCCGCCATAACGGCTGTCACGGCTCTTACCGATCGCATCGATCTCATCGATAAAAATGATACACGGTGCACTCTTTTTGGCCTCTTCAAACAGGTCTCGCACACGCGATGCACCGACACCGACAAACATTTCTACGAAATCGGAACCGGAAATGGAGAAGAACGGCACATGTGCCTCTCCTGCGACTGCCTTTGCCAGCAGTGTCTTACCGGTACCCGGAGGGCCGACAAGCAGTGCTCCTTTCGGCAACTTCGCTCCGATCTTCACGTATTTCTGCGGATCTTCGAGAAATCCTACGACTTCCTGAAGCGATTCTTTTGCTTCATCCTGTCCGGCAACATCCTGGAAGGTCACACCGGTTTCCTTCTCGCCGTAAACTTTTGCCTTGCTCTTGCCGACACCCATGACTCCGCCGCCTGATCCCATACGACGCATGAAAAAGTAGAAAATAAATCCGATCATAACCAGCGGCAGAACATTTGCCACGATATTTAAGATCAGGTAAGAAGAATTGTCCGGTACGGTTTTGGTACACTGTACGCCTGCCTTGAGCAGTCGGTCTGTCAGTGTCGGATCGTCCATGATACCGGTATAACAGGTGATCTTCACACCCGGTATTGGCTGATTTTTCAGGTTGATGTCGATTCGATTGGAACCGATCTCTACAGATTCGACCTCTCCGCGGTCAACCATGTTAATAAACTGATTATAAGTGATCTCACGCTCGGTTGTATCTTTTACCATGCTGGTAACGATATTCGTGGCAAGCATCACAATCAAAGTAATCACCAGAAAAACCAGAATGCTTTTGCCGCCGCCTTGCTTTTTCCCATTGTTCTTATTGCGACCATTGTCCGGCTGTTTTTGTCCACCCGGTCCCTGTGGTCTGCCAGGACCGCCGCCCTGCATCTGATTGTTGTCCATTTTTGTCCTCCTCATATGCAAACTCCAACTTATCCCATTATAAGTACAGTTTCAGAAGAAATCAATATATAGATTGTGAAAAAAAGCTCACAATTATGAATCTTTTCTAAAAAAACGGTAGCCGAACGGGTATGATTTATTGTATACTAGTGCAAGAGTTACTTTGTAACAAGGAAATGCACGCCGGTTCTTGCGTGCATCCGACTTGAATTTTTAGGAAAGGTTCTTAATCATATGAAAAAAGGATTTGACAACGAAAAATATCTTGCTACACAGTCTCGCTGTATCCGCGAGCGTATTGACAAATTCGGAGACAAACTTTATCTGGAATTTGGCGGAAAGTTATTTGATGACTACCACGCTTCCCGTGTACTGCCGGGATTTGAGCCGGATTCCAAGCTTCAGCTTCTGATGCAGCTGTCCGAGCACGCAGAGATCGTCATCGTTATCAGTGCGGTGGATATTGAAAAAAATAAAATCCGCGGCGACCTCGGCATCACTTACGATACCGATGTACTGCGTCTGATCGACTCTTTCGAAGAACGTGGACTTTTTGTCGGAAGTGTCGTTATCACAAAATACTCCGGACAGACCAGTGCAGACCTGTTTAAACAACGTCTGATCAAACTCGGCATCAAGGTTTACACCCTCTATATGATTCCGGGTTATCCGAATAATGTTTCTCATATCGTAAGTGATGAGGGATTCGGTAAAAATGACTACATCGAAACTTCCCGCCCTCTGGTGGTGATCACTGCCCCTGGTCCTGGAAGCGGAAAGATGGCTACCTGCTTATCTCAGCTTTATCAGGAGCATCGCAGAGGTATCCGTGCCGGATATGCGAAATTCGAGACTTTCCCGATCTGGAACATTCCGCTGAAACATCCGATCAACCTGGCATATGAGGCAGCAACGGCTGACCTGAACGATGTCAACATGATCGATCCGTTCCATCTGGAAGCTTATGGATTTACCACGGTAAACTACAACCGCGATGTGGAAATCTTCCCGGTTTTAAAAGCAATGTTTGAAAAGATCTACGGCGAAAGCCCTTATCAGTCTCCGACTGACATGGGCGTCAACATGGCCGGGAACTGCATCTGCGATGATGCACTCTGCCAGGAAGCTTCCCGCCAGGAGATCATCCGCCGCTACTTCAACGCACTGAACGGACTTCTGACCGGACGCAATCAGGAAGAGGAAGTTTATAAGATCGAGCTGATCATGAACCAGGCCGGCGTTACTGCAACCGACCGCAAGGTTGTTCCGGCTGCAAGACGTGTCGCAGAACTGACCGGTGCTCCGGCTGCTGCTATAGAACTGCCGGACGGAAGGATCATCACCGGAAAGACTTCTGACCTGCTCGGTGCCGCTTCTGCGGTTCTGTTAAATGCCTTAAAAGAGCTTGCCGGCATTGACCACGAGAAAAATATCATTGCACCGGAATCTCTGGAGCCGATCCAGCGTCTGAAAACTGCTTACCTCGGAAGCCGCAATCCGAGACTGCATACCGATGAGGTCCTGATCGCCCTGTCCATCAGTGCCGCCGCTCATGAAGATGCTGCTCTGGCTATGAAACAGCTGCCGAAACTTGCCGAATGCCAGGCACATACTTCTGTTATGCTCTCCCCGGTGGATATCAAAAAGCTGAAACAGCTCGGTATCCAGTTCACGATGGAAGCAAAATATGAGAACAACAAAAACTATCACTAAAATTTCTTTGCACTTTTTTGAAAAATCCAGTATGATTTACTGGATTTTTTTCTTTGCATAGTGTATAATCTTTTCCGTATTTTTTTTAGGAACTTAATATCTGGTCAAAAAAAATGCGTGTTTTGTGCACAGAACGGAGGAAATTATGTCAGTAAAATATGTATTTGTAACAGGAGGTGTTGTTTCCGGACTGGGAAAGGGTATCACAGCCGCATCCCTCGGACGACTTCTGAAAGCACGTGGCTACAAAGTAACGATGCAGAAATTCGATCCTTATATCAATATCGACCCGGGAACGATGAATCCGATCCAGCATGGTGAGGTATTTGTAACCGACGACGGTGCTGAGACAGACCTGGACCTTGGACATTATGAGCGTTTTATCGACGAAAGTCTGACGAAAAATTCCAATGTCACAACCGGTAAGATTTACTGGTCCGTTCTGCAGAAAGAACGCCGCGGAGATTTCGGCGGTGGAACGGTACAGGTCATCCCTCATATCACCAATGAGATCAAGAGCCGTTTCCATCGCGATTTTACATCAGACGAAACCAGCATTGCGATCATTGAAGTTGGCGGTACGGTCGGCGATATCGAAAGTCAGCCGTTCCTGGAGTCCATCCGTCAGTTCCAGCACGATGTCGGACATGAAAATGCGATCCTGATCCACGTTACTCTGATCCCTTACCTGCGTGCCTCAGGTGAAATGAAAACCAAGCCGACACAGGCCAGCGTAAAGGAGCTCCAGGGTATGGGAATTCAGCCGGATGTAATCGTGTGCCGTTCCGAGCTGCCGCTTGACAATGGCATCAAGGACAAGATCGCACTGTTCTGTAACGTGCCAAGTGACCATGTTCTGCAGAATCTTGATGTGGAATATCTCTACGAAGCACCGCTTGCCATGGAAAAAGAACATCTGGCACAGGTTGTCTGCGACTGCCTGAAGCTTGACTGCCCGGAGCCGGATCTGGAAGACTGGAAAGCTATGGTAAATGCTCTGCGTCATCCGACAAAAGAAGTAAATATCGCTCTGGTAGGCAAATATATCCAGCTGCACGATGCTTACATCAGTGTTGTGGAGGCCCTGAAACACGGCGGTATCGCACAGCATGCGACTGTAAATATCAAGTGGGTGGATTCCGAACTGCTCAACAACAGTAACGTCGAAGAAGTACTCGGTGATATGGATGGCATCCTGGTACCTGGCGGTTTCGGTGACCGTGGCATCGAAGGCAAGATCACAGCAATCGAATTTGCCCGTATCCGCAAGATCCCATTCCTTGGGCTCTGCCTTGGCATGCAGTTATCGGTTGTTGAATTCGCCCGCCATGTGGTTGGCTACAATGACGCACACAGCATCGAACTGGATCCTAATACTACCCATCCGGTCATTGCACTTCTGCCGGAGCAGGACGGCATCGAGGATATCGGCGGTACCTTAAGACTTGGTTCTTATCCTTGTGTACTGGATAAATCTTCCCTGGCTTATAAGCTTTACGGTGAAGAAACGATCCATGAACGTCATCGTCATCGTTATGAATTTAACAACGATTACCGCAAAGTGCTCACAGAAAACGGCATGATGCTCTCCGGTATTTCTCCGGATGGACGTATCGTGGAAATGGTAGAACTTCCGGATCACCCGTTCTTCATCGGAACACAGGCTCATCCGGAACTGAAGTCCCGCCCGAACCGTCCGCATCCGCTGTTCCGTGGATTCGTAGAAGCCGCTGTCGCAAAACACGAAGCAGAATAGATATGATGCCAGGGATTGTGGGAGTGCGACGCACGGAACAATCCGCAGGCATCATAAATCTCACATCACAAAGTAACAAAAAGCTGGGGTATATCTTTCGATTATACTCCAGCTTTATTTCATGTTAAGCGGATATTCGCAATCCGCTTTGCTACTTGGATCCGTAAAATCCACTCAGCGGTAAAAGGCATTGTACACGCCTCCGCTGTACATAGCTACACTGCGGTATTTTGCCAGTTCACTGACCGTAACTAACTGATAACCGGATGCGATCAGTTTCGGGATCAGCACTTCTGCTGCATCCACAGACGGGCTGTGGATATCGTGCATCAGGATGATCGAACCGTCTTTCACTTCATTCATAACCACATTTATCGTATTCTTGGCGTTTCTTGTCTTCCAGTCCAGGGTATCAATGCTCCACAGGATCAGCGGTGCTCCCGCATTGATCTGCACATTGCTGTTGTAGGCTCCATACGGCGGACGCACCAGCGTCGCATTGTGGCCGGTGAGTGCACGGATCTGAGCATTTGTGCTGCTGATCTCACTCTGTATGGAACTGCCGTTTAAAGATGAAAGGCTTGCATGATCCCAGGTGTGATTTCCGATCTCGCATCCCTGCTTCGCCATCTGCTGTATCGTATCCGGATAATTTGCGATACTCGTCCCAACCAGGAAGAAAGTCGCTGCTGCCCGGTTGTTCTTCAGACATTTTAACAGACGGTCGGTATAAGGTCCCGGACCATCGTCAAACGTCAGTGCCACCATCTTTCCTTTCGGGTTGATCAGCCGCTCTTTGATCTTTTTGTCCTTATGATAAACACCTTTTTTGTCAAAATAATAAGCTTTGTTGCCAATGTAACGGCTCTTTGTCACTTTGACGCCTTTTTCATCGATATAGTACTTTTTGCCTTTTACTTTGACCCAGCTGCTTACCACTCGCTTTCCTTTTGCATCTACATAGGCATAACCGGTCTTTGTCCTGATCCAGGACGCTTTCTTCATGGCACCGTTTTTGCCGAAATAGTACCAGTGCTTTCTGATCTTCTGCCATCCGGTGACCATCGCTCCCTTTTTGCCAAGATAGTACGTCTTTCCATTGCGATAGCGGAACAGCCCCTGGCGGCGGAAACCATTTTTATCAAAATAATAATATCTGCCTTTTATGTTTGCCCAGGTCTTTGTTGCATAAGTCTTATCCTGTAAAAGAAACCGAACCTTTCCGTGCTGTTTTACCCATTTTCCGGAAAGCTTCGGTGCTTTTTTAACATTTTTCAGAGGAAGTGTCTCACTTTGGCCGGTCGTTTCGGACTGCTGTGTAGTCTCAGGCCGCCTCTGCATCTCGGACTCCTGCGGCGTTTCACTTTGCCGCACGGTCTCAGACTCCTGTACACTTCCTGCCTGATCTGCAATCTCTGCCGCATTTGCTTTCTGTATCCCCCCGGCTCCTGCGGCGAACATGGCTGCTGCCATGCCAAAAGCGACTGCATATCTTTGTATTACTTTTTTTAACATCTGCAATTACTGGATAAAAGCTTTGAACTTTTCGTCAATCAAAGCTTCATCGTTTGTATTTGCACACAGCTCTAATGGTTTTTCCATGTCCAGACTGAAAATGCCCATGATGGATTTTGCATCTACCAGGTATTTGCCCTGTGCCAGATCCACATCAAAATCCATATGTCCGCAGATTCTGTTGAACTCCTGAACATTTGCTACATTGCCAAGTACGATATTTCTCTTTACCATAACAATTCTCCTTTCCCGGTATAAATACCATGCTTTATTGAAGGAAAATTTATCTGTTCCTTCGTCTCTTAGCATACCATTATCTGAAAATAAGGTCAACCATAAAAAACCTTACACTGCAAACAATGCACTGACTGCCCCGAGCAGTCCTGCGGATGCAAGTCCCATGATGATGCCGGCAAGCATAACGCCGAGCATGACTGCGATGATACTGGACTTAAAATCCATATCCAAAAAGCTTGCCGCAAGTGTTCCGGTCCATGCTCCGGTTCCCGGAAGCGGAATACCTACGAACAGCAGCAGTGCCACAAACAGGCCTTTTCCTGCGGTCGCCTGAAGTTTCTTTCCGCCTTTTTCACCTTTCTCGATACAGTAGGTGAAGAACTTTCCGATGACCGGTTTGTCGGCTCCCCAGAGCAGTACTTTTCTGGCAAACAGATAAATAAACGGCACCGGAAGCATATTTCCGAGGATTGCTATGATGTAGGACGGCACATACGGCAGTCCCTGGGCTATGGCATATGGAATCGCTCCTCGAAGTTCGATCAGCGGAACCATTGATATGAAAAATACAATAATATAAGACATACGTTATCCTTTCCTGTTTCTGTATCATTCAGCCGTCCATTTGGCTGATCATGATACCCCTTTTATGGATGCCGGACGGCACCGATTTCTGGTCACAATATTCGTATGATAAGCTGATTTGCTGGAAATGTCAAGCAATTACCGGCTCTGCTTATCCTTTTGTGCCCCTGTGATCTGCCGGAGCTCCTGTCCGGTGTTTCAGGAGAGGACTTTCAGCTGCATCTTCCATTTCTGAAACAGATTCTTTTCATTTAATATCTGTTTTTGGGTACTCATAAGAAATGCCCGGACTTCTTCTGCCTGTTTTTCTTCCATGGCATGGCTGCTGTATGCGGCTTTTTCTGCCAGTCTTGTCACTTTCCGATACTGATCTGCCATCTCGGAGCTATACTTTCTGCTCAGTTCTTCGCAGATCTGATATCTGGAGCCTCCCTTTATCCGGACTCCGTCGTACATAAGCCAGCACCTTAGCTGTGCATAACAGCTTCGGATCGCCTGTGAGGCATCTTTCGAATACATCGCCCGATTCTTTTCTTTCCATTTTTTGCGGTATTTTAAAATCTGATAAGCGATCCACAGGATCAGTGCCAGTATCAGCAAAAGGATCACAACGATCAGAATTTTCCGAACCGGCAGCTGTTTTCTGCCTTTCCTGGTTTCCGGCTTTGTCTGCTCTTCATCTTTGATCTGTTCTGCTGTGTCCGTCTGCTCAGAAGCTCCCTGATTTTGTGCTCCCTGCCAGGAAACCGTCTCGAAATCCGGGCGTTCCATCTTATCGAGATACGGCGGCGTCACTTCCATCGGGATCCATCCGATGCCGTCCTGATAGATTTCCCCCCATGCATGGGCCTCTTTTCCAGTCACATAGATCGTTCCGTCATCCTGAGCATTTTCTGCCATCTCCGGCGTGACCAAATAACCCTCGACATAGCGTGCCGGGATTCCGAAGCAGCGGTACATCAGAACAGCCGCCGATGCATAATGCACGGAATAGCCTTTCTTCTCCGTCATCAGAAAATCGATCACAAAATTTCCGGTCTTTGCATCTGTTTTCTGATCTTCTCCGGATGCATCTGTATTCTTCGGATCGATCTCTTCTGTATAAGTGATGTTCTCATTTAAATATCCGGTAATCCTGGTATTTGCCTCTTCATAGGAAATATGAGACGTAACATTTTCGCTGTCTTTCTCATCCGAATCAGAAGCAAGCACTTTTGTAAGCATCTGTTTCAGAGAATCCGGTACCTGCAGATAGTGGTCATATACATATGCATTGTAGCTGTTTTCGCATTTTTTGTATTCTGCAAATGCCTCCGTATCCTGATCCTGATAATATGCGGATGCGATCTGCGGATACTTTCTGATCAGATTGCTGTGTACCGGAAACGAAATCGTCTTTTGCGGCCGGAATCCTTCCGGGATCAGGCGGTCATCTCCAAAACTTCGGACATTTTCCAGAGTATCCGGAAGCGTACTCAGCTCATACGGCACATAAGCATATTTCCGGCTCGCACCAATGGTCGTGACAGTCATATTTCCGGTGTCATCGTCTGCAGGATTTTCCAGCTGATAAAGAGCGGTAAGCTGCTGAAGCCCGGAAACGTTTTCTTTGTGAAGCCAGTAAAACAGATCCTTTTTATCATAAATTTCATCTGCATCCTGTTGTTTCCAGCCGTCTTCTGTGTAAATACTGCCGACAAATCCACGAAGATAGAGAGAATCCGGATGTTCCATGGTCACTTTCAGAGCGGCTTCATCGGTCAGTTTCAGGTTTCCAAGCCCCCGGAACTGTCCTTCCGGCAGGGAATCCACCGTCTTTTTCCCATAACAGATCTGTTCTGCAAATTTCTGTACTTTCTGCGAGAACGGATTGTCTGGCGAAAAACTCGAAGCTTTTCCCCGAAGCATGAAAAATCCGGCTGCCGTCACTGCCGCAAATAACACAAGCAGCATCACATCTGTCTGTAACTGTGCCAGACCTTTTTCTTTTTTCCGAAAGGCAACAAGGCAGAGAAAACCTACATAGATCAGAAGCACCGGAAAAAGAACTGCTTCTTTCTGCCAGATCAGAAGCAGAACTCCCGGAATAAGGCTGACGAGAATCATTCCGATGCAGCTTTTGCTGACCCTTAAAAATTCCAGAAGAGCTGCCAGAAGCATGCCTGCTGTTACATAAAAAACGGCTGTAACAAATGGCTGCAAAGGTTCGGAAATCGTAAGTACATAATCCGGCTCAAAGGTTCGCATATTTCTCCCGATCGTCTCAAGCAGCCCGTTTCCGGCGATCAGTGCTCCCTGAAAGATCCAGCCCTTTCGGATCGTAAAGCTGATCAGAAAACAAAGAACTGCCACTGCCAGAATTTCATGCACGATTTTCTGTATGAATTTCTTTTCTTTTTGTCCATTTACAAGAACGGCCATCACAAGTAGAATCGCTCCCACACTGCCAGAAAGAGTCATCGCCAGAGATGCCCTGCAAAACTGCATCACCATAAGATACCATCCGACATAAATGCAGAAACAGGCAAGTGCTTCTCCGACATTTTCTTTCTGGTTTTCCGGCTTCTCTGCAACCTGAACGTGCAGTTCTGTTTCTTGCTTTTTTTGAATTTTTCTGTGTTTCTTCATGTTTCACTCCTAAATCAGCAGGATACCGACATCTTCTCCTGGCCGTACGGTCTGGAAACTGCACTGCCATGCAAAGAGATCTGCCAGATTTCCCGGATCTTCTGCGGTAAAATAGAGAATATGTCCAAATGGCTGTTCCTGATATTTCTGTGCATATTCCTGCAAGCCTGTGAATGTTTTTTCTTTTCTCTCCAGTGAAAGTAAGCCGTGTATGATCTGGGCAAGGTTATCTGCGGAGTCGATTTCTTCCATACAAAGCTGCTCTTTTTTCTGATCGTACCAGCCGATCTTGTGATGCATCCCTTTCTCCGTCAGATTTTCGGAAACGGAGATCAATTTTTCCATCAGTTCTGCCTGATCTGAAGTTCTGCTATCCCCGGTCAGTTTTGCTGTCTCAAAAAACAGAAGCACTGCATTTTCTACCGGAAGTCCCGGTTCCTTCACATAAAGTTCTCCCAGTTTCTGTGAGATTTTCCAGTGAATCATCTTCGTGCTGTCACCTAGCTGGTATTCCCGGATCCCGAAGGTTTCTCCCGGATCGTCCCCTTTTTTCTGTTCGGAATATTGTATGCTTTCCCAGTCGGTCGTAAAACTATCCCCGACCTGTACTTCCACCGTTTTCATTTCCGGAAGCACGATCATGGTATCGCTGATGTTAAGCTTCTGCTCGGTCAAAAACAGTCCCAGCATGTCACTGACCAGAAGTTTCTGCACGGATATTCTGATGGCCCCGCAGCAGTTGCTGCAAACACTCCATTTCGTTTCTGTCTTTTCTTTCCCCGCTGCCATACTGTCAAGATGGCAGATTTCTTTCTCTCCAGTCAGCAGATTTTGAAACAGAAGTTCTGCCCTTAAGCGTCCTGCCGGCAGCAGGCTGTGGTTTTCAAAGATCAGTTTCCCGTAAACCTGCTGTTCTTTTTCTGCCATGTCCGGCACTTCAAAATAGCAGGTTACTTTATTTTTCATGGCAATCGAAAGAAAAAAGCAGAAAAAGCAGAGCAGAACGGTTGCCACAGCTGCAATTCCTATGGTGATGCTCGCACTTACCAGATATGCAACCACCAGAAACAGCATCCAGATGCCGGCAAGGATTCTGGATTTTTTCATGTTCTCCTCCTATCTGATCTCCGGAATGGAAACCTGATGTGTGATCTGCTCCATGATCTCTTCTGCCTGGATACCCGCAACTTTGGCACGCGGATGCAGGATCACGCGGTGTGCACATACCTTTGCAAATACGCGAAGGACATCATCCGGGATCACATAATCACGCCCGTTTATGTAAGCGGATGCTTTTGCCATGTTGTTGAGGGCCAGTGCTCCTCGCGGGCTGACGCCGAGCTGGATCTTGTCGTTCTGTCTGGTCGCTTCTACAAGCAGTGTGATGTATCTGAGGATATCATCTGCCACTTCTACCTCTTTTACTTTCTGCTGAAGCTGCTGTACTTCTTCTCGAGATGAGATCATCTGAAGCAAATCCAGCGGCTGCTCCGTCTGACGATCCCGCAGGATATTGATCTGGCTTTCAAAGTCCGGATAACCCATGGAGAGTTTGACCATAAAACGATCCATCTGAGACTGCGGGAGCATCTGTGTTCCGGCAGAACCGAACGGATTCTGTGTGGCAATCACAGTGAATGGCTTCGGGATTTCATAGGTTTTTCCATCTACCGTGGCATTTCCTTCTTCCATTACTTCAAGCAGGGCTGCCTGTGTCTTGCTGGAAGTACGGTTGATCTCATCTGCCAGAAGCAGGTTGCACACGACTGCCCCCGGTTTGTACTGAAACTCTCCACTCTGCCTGTCGTACAGGGAGAATCCGACCACATCGGAAGGAGTAACATCCGGCGTAAACTGAATCCGGTGATAGTCCACGCCCATGACTTTTGCAAAGCTCAGTGCCAGCGTTGTCTTTCCGACTCCCGGAATATCTTCCAGAAGCACATGGCCTTTCGCCAGGATTGTCATCAGCACCTGTTCGATCACTTCTCTTTTTCCAATGATTACTTTTTCAATCTCGTTTATCATTGCTTCTGTTTTTCTCATATGCCCTCTCTTTCTCATAACTGTCCTGTTATATTTATACTGTTTACTTTCTGCAAAATCCGTTAAAATTTTCTTCCCAACCGTATTTTTGCACACCTGAATCCTGTTTTTGCTGTCATGGCATCCCTTGCTTCTCCTGTGCCGGATCATTCTTTTTTGTTTCTTCTTTTTAACATCAGTACCACTGCCGCTGCGATCACTGCAATCACCACTGCGATGACCATGACCGGCATGGCACTGCCATTTTTCGAAAGCAGGGATGCTTTTTCCGGACGCAAGTTAAATAAATTTTTCATATTGTTTTTGTAGCGGCAGAATGCGGTCAGTGCGTATGCCGCCTGGCCTCCTGCCAGGAAATCGGATTCATCCGGTATGGATGCCGGATTGGACGCATCATAAACATAAGCATGGACAAATCCGCCATCTTCCTGACGAAAGCTCATCAGATTATCAAGCACGGTATTTCCGTTTTTGATAAAACGACTGTCGCTCTGCGGATCGATGCCTAGACTGCAAAGAGCCGTCAGAACCTGTGCACAACTCTCAGAGCTTTCTGTGCCGGTATCCATGGAAGAACAGAATCCTCCGTCACTTTCCTGATGTTCAGAGATCCAGGACAGTGCAAGATCTGCTGCCGCTTTCGCCTCGCTGTTTTCTTCGTAATATGGTGCCAGGGCAGTCAGTGCCATGGCAGTGATATCTACATCCATCTGCCCGGAACCCGCTGAGAGGGAAAATCCGCCGTCACTCTCCTGTGCTTTTAAAAGTTCTGCCAGGATCTCTTCCCGGCTCTGGTATGCATCTTCCGGCACTTCATAATCCCCGGAATCCAGTGCGATCAGTGCCCAGATCAGTGCATTTGTTCCCTGCGTATCGAGCGGTTCTGTCTTTCCGCGGTTGTACGTTCCGTCTGCGATCAGATTGATGCTCTTCTCTCCTGCCATGTCACTTACTGCCTGTGGATCACCGCCAAGAGCCGCGATCACCAGTGCCGCTCTCTGATATTCGGTCGCTTTTCCGAGTTTTTCTTTTTTTGTTCCATATTTTTTGGCGATCGCTGTTTCCATCGCTTTTCGATAGCTTTTATAGTCTTCCTTGTATCCGCTTCTCACTGCTGCAAAGGCAAACCAGTCATTGAGCGAAGTATCCGCCCCTTCCAGAAAGGTCTTATCGATCAGCTCGTCAGCATTTGTGAGGCTCTTGGCCCACTCAAAAATACCCTGGATGGTTTCTTTTACTTCTTCTGTCGTGTATTCGTAATGTGTGACAGTTGCTGCACTTTTTGTTGTATTTTCTGCTATATTTGCTGTATTTTCTGTCGTAACGTCTGATTCAGAAGCTGTTTGCGTCTCACTGTTTTGGGATGCAGACTGTGCCCGTACTTCCTTGTTTGTGCCGGAAACCATCCCAACGCACAGGATCAGTGCCATGAGCAGGGCTGCCATTCTGTTTTTTCTTTTTTCTGCATTTTGTTTTTGATCATTTCCCTTTTTCATTACCATTCATACCCCCAGTTATCTGAACCGCCGGTCATGTCCTGCCCGATATCAGCTCCGTATGCCAGCGTGAAACGCAGCCGCAGTGTATCGCCGTTCTGGAAACAGTAATCGCTTAAGCCATAGTTCGGGTAAACGCCGTTTACCTGATACATCCAGCCGCTTCCTTTTGTAAAATCATAATCTCCAAGGCTGTTCGGTGTAAAATCATAAATTTCAAAGCCGTGTTCTTCCAGTTTGGTTTTTAAATCCTCTGGAATATTTCCGGTGACAAAATTGCTCTCGGAACTAATCCTTGCCAGATAAAAACCGGTCTCATAGTTTCCGGTATAGTCAACAGAATAGCCATTATTCTGCAGCATGCGTACTACCGTCTCCGCCGCAGTCTCTCCCTCATAAATATCTACATCCTGTGACAGCAGAATACCGCTTCCTACGGTCGTTGCTTCCACGCTGATGTGAACCGTTCCGATCCGCTCCCCGCTCTCTGCCGCCGTACAGAAAATGCTGTAAGTCAGTTCCGTTGTGTTGTCCTCTGCATCGGTGACGGTGATCACCATGGTATTATAGCCTTGGGACAATTCCGTATGGTAACTGACATCGCCGCTGTTCTCCCAGATCAGACCGGTAATATTGTCTCCGCTGTCACCGAAACAGGAAATGCGGATGTTGTCTGCACCAAGCCCGTTTCCATGATAATCGGTTGCCTGTACCTGGAAACTTAAGCTCTTTCGCTGCGTCTCAAGACTGTTTCCGGAATCACCAAGCGTACAGGTAACTCTTGGTGCCTCCACATTGCCTTCGCCGTCTCCGTCTCCGCTGTTCTGTTTGACATAGGTTACGGTATAGGTAATCTCTTCACTGCTTCCGTTTTTTTCTGCATACAGCGTGATCTGGTTTTCGCCCTCTTCCAGCAGCACTTCATAGTTGTCACCATCTGTCGGTGAAAGCTGCGTTCCGTTCAGCCAGGCGGTCAGATCTTCGACTTTGTCACTGCCCATAAAGGCCTGTGCATAGAACCGGTATTTCTTTTTATATACTTCTTTGTCCTCCAGATCGGTGTCAAAGCGGATATTCTGGTTCTGCGGTCGTTCATAAGTTATGGTATAAACCTGCTGTTCGCTCTTTCCGTCTTTTTCTGCATCCAAAACGATCTGATTTTCGCCCTCCTGCAAAGGAACGTCTTTATAATCCCAGTTTTCATCGGCACTGATCGGTGTACCGTTTAGCGTTGCCGTCAGTGCAAACGTCTCTTTGCCAAGCTGTGCCCAGGCACGGAAGGAAATGTGATCGCTTTTTACCGTCTGATCGGACAGATTTGTCTGGATCAGCAGTTTTTCTTCGTCGTAATAGATGGTATATTCTTTGGAAACAGTAAATTCGGTACCGTCTTTCTGCTGATAAGTGACTGCCACCAGAATCTTATTTTCGCCGTGTGCCAGTTTCAGACTTCCCCGGTAAGTGGTCACTTTGCCGTCGTTTAAGGTGTTTTCTGTTTTCAGTACTTTCAGATCCGTCAGCTGTTCAATCTGATAACTGTAATCTGCTTTCGTGACCGTCCCGCCGTTTTCAATCGTTGTCCGGAAATACTGCCTGTCTTTTTTGCCGTTTTTGTCTTTGTTTTTATTTCCGGAGTGATTCTTATTCGGCTTTTTGTTGTTTTTATCGTCTCCATCCGTCTTTTCGCCGCCTGTTCCGTCTCCGTAATTTCCTCCGTTTGTTCCTGATGCAGTCCCGCTACTATTGCCGGAATTGTTTCCGGAAGCATCTCTGTTTGCCTCTGTTGAACTGCCGTTTTCGTTTTTACTTTCGCTCCCTGTGCTTTCTGTGCCCTGGCTGTCAGCTCCGCTTTCTTTTGACGATTCGCTCTCCGTCTCCTTCATATCCTGATTTTCTGACTGCTGATTCTGCATCTGCTGCCGGCTGCTTCCATTCTCTTTTGTCTGCTCTGCCAGCACTTCTTTCGTGCCGGTCAACATGACCATCGAGCTTTTCTCCATGCCATCGATCGGATTTTCCGGCACACTTTCTCTCTGCGTACGGATTCCCAGGATCATCACTCCCGAAAACAGCACAATAAGCAGCAGTGCCGCAATGGCACCTGCTGCTTCTGAATGTTTCCGCAACTTTTTCATCATTTTTTGAAAAAGCTCTTTCATATGCTCCTCCTGTTATTCTGAAACTGTAAAATATTCTGATCCATTTTTCACTGTAATTGTGATGTTCCGGATCAGTCACCGCTTATTTTACTTTCACAGAACGAATTTTGCTGTATTTTCCGCTGTATTTCTTTCCTCCGACGATCTTATAAGCCTGGATCTTAAAGTAATATTTTTTCCTGGATTTCAGTTTCTTCCAGGTCAGTTTTGTGGTGTTCGCCTTTTTGATCGTCTTCGCCCGCTTCCAGTTTTTCTTCTTTCCGATTGCGTAGGAAATCTCATATCCGGACACGCCTTTGATCTTCTTCCACTTCAGCACTGCTTTTTTGCTCCTGGATGCCTTCAGGGAAATAAAGGAAACTTTTGGTACGGAAACGGTGATATTCTGGTTTGGATCGGTCGGTTTCGGCTGTACCTGCTGCGTTTCTTTAACTGTCACTTTGATCTGTGCCAGGATCTGAGGCTGCTCCACGCAGTACGCTGTGATCAGGGTCTCTCCGGATGCAAGTGCACGGACCTGTCCGTCTGCATCCACAGATGCCACCTGTGGATTAGCACTGCGATAACGGATGCTGCCCGCTACATTCAAATCTTCCGGGAGGAGCTGTACTTTTAACATATGACTCTCGCCCTTTTTCAGCGTCACGCTGTTTTCTGTAAATGTAAGTTTCTCCAGCGGAACTTCCACTTTTAAGGTACAGGTCGCTGTCAGCATTCCAACATGGGCAGACACCGCCGTTTCTCCGCCGCCGATGGCTGTCACTGTGCCGTTTTCCACGGTTGCCACGGAAGGATCTGCCACATTCCAGATGATGGTTTTGTCACTGATCGTATCTTCCGGATCGTAAGTCACATGAAGTGTCACCCGTTCTCCTTTTTTCATGTTGACTTCTGTTTTATCCAGCGTGATGTTTTTCAGAACAAGGGACTCCAGTCTCGCATATTCTGCCTCCGCATCGGTCAATATTTTTAAGATTTCTTCGCTGACATACTGTTTCTGATCTTCCAGAAGTGCATCGTACGCCGCCCTTGCTTTTGCGATAGCTTCACGACTGTTCAGGGTCACTTCTCCTATGGCATTTATTTTTTCAACAGCTGACTCTGCCTGGCTTCTGTTGTATTTGAGATCTGCCAGTTTATTTTCTGCCTGTGCAAGCAGCTCATAATTTCTGACCAGATTTTTCTGTGCGGTTGTCAGTGCAGTGTAATCTTTTCGCAGTGCCGTCAGCGTCTCTTCACTTTCAAAGGTGATCTCGCCAAGTGCTGCAATTCGCTCGCTGATGGCTTCTGCGATGGCGGTATCTTTTTTCAGCTTCTCCAGATCCATTTCCTGTGCAACGAGAGAATAATAATTGACAACCATCGCCTGCCGGATCTTTTTCATCGCATCAAAATCACTTCGGATCTTTTTCAGGGTCTCTTCATCCTCAAGTTTCACCTCACCGCTTGCCGCAGCAATCCGCTCTTCCATCTCTTTGACTGCCGTATAATCCTCATCCGTTGCCTCTGCCTGTGCAAGCTCCTGCAATTCTTTTTCTTTTTCTTTGATCTGTTCGATCAGCTTTCCATCTACCTGTGCCCTTTCTTCATCGTTCAATTTCAGCCATGCGGCATGGGCATTCATAAGAAGTGAAAGACTGTCATCTGTAAGTGACACTTTTTCCGGGATCCGCTTAACGCAGCTTGAAAATGCATCGATCCTGTCTTTCTTCTCCAAAAGCTCTGTAATCTTCTTTTCTGCATTCTCCAGAAGTTTTCTCACACGCTCCGGAACAAGTGCCTGCTGGCTCTCTGTCAGTGCCTGGAATGCTTCTCTTGCCACTGTGATCTCCTCTCTGGAATCTAAGGTCACATCTCCGATCGCTTCGATCTGACGGATCACGGCATCTGCCTTTTCTTTGTTCTCCTTCATCTGTGAGATCTTTTCTTCTGCTTTCGTCAGAATATCCAGATTTTCTACCATCGCTTTTTCTGTTTCTGTCAGTGCATCGTAGGCATTTCTTGCACGCACTACCGGCTGCTCATCTGCAAGCGTCAGTTCTTTATCCAGTGCTTTGATCATCGCACTGACCTGTTCTGCCTGATCCATGCTTGCAAGCAGTTCCTTCAGTTCTTTTTCCTTCTTCTGGAAAGTATGGTAAGTACTTGCCGTGATCCGCTCCCGCTCGATATCCAGCATTGAATCATACAATTCTCTCGCCTTTTCAATGTCTTCTTTATCAGAAATGGCTGTCGCATGGCCGGACAGACGATTCACGATCGCATAAAACTGATTTGCTTTTTCAGTATTTACCGTCCATTTTGCATAAAAAGTCTTATCGCCATGACTGTGTGCCGGTATTTCGGTCACTTTGCTTCCGGTAAATTCCGCATTGGTGTACCATCCGTCAAATTTACATCCTGCTTTTGTGATCTCATCTGCGGTCGGCAGTGTGATCTGGTCTTTCGGACTGTAGGTGTCCGGAAGAATGATGTCATCGGAAAGAGTACCACCGTTTAATTCAAATTTCAGTGCATAACTTGGCTGTCCGTACTGTGCGTAAAGCGTGATATCCTGCTCCGGCATGGAAAGGAGTTCTCCCGGATAATAGCTGATTCCGCTTCCGTCCGGTTTGGTATTCCACTCCGTCAAAAATGTTTCCTGTTCATCGGTTACTTTTCCTTCGGATAAGAGTACTTCTGCATAAGGGGAAGCTTCTGTTGTGAAGGTCTCGCCCTCTTTCTGACCGTCATAGGTGATCGTATAAGTATCTGCCGTGGCATTCAGATAACTGCCGTCCAGCTGATCCTGCATATCAAAAAGGGAATTCTGTTTGTGTGCAAAACGGTCGTATGCAATCAGTCCGTAAAGTGCCTGGTCGGTTGCCATCGGATTGACCGTTGTGCCGGAACCGCCACCTCCGTCGTAGCCTGCCGTTACATGTTTAAATCCGCCGATCGACGCACTGCTTCCGCTTCCGGCTGCCCAGAAGGTCAGAAGTGCATCTACCATATTGTCGGTGTAAACGCCGTCCCGTGTCGCTCCTTCTTTGACAAAGCTGCATGTTTTTCCGATATGCGGCAACGTTACCTTATCTGATTTCGGATCGATCCCCATTTCTAGAAGCGGCATCATCGCCCATACGGTCGATTCGCTGTTGACCGTTCCCCAGCTCTCAAAACCGCCGTTCGGCTTCTGCATATTTGCCAGCACGAGAATACCGCGTTCTACCGCACTTGCAAACTCATCATAACTATAGGTTGCATCTGTTTGCTCATATTTTTCCTGACTCAGATAATATGGTGCAAATGCTGTCAGTGTCATGCCAGTGATATCGGCATCCGGTACATTTCCTGACAATGCCCAGCCGCCTTTGATTCCGTTTGCATCGGTGATCTCCAGATTCAGAATGTAATCCAGCATTTTTCCAAAGGTATTTGCTGTTTCTGGATGATCCGTCTGGTCAAATTCATAACCGCCGCTGTTCATGGAAATGATCTCCCAGATCGGACCGTTAATGCCCTGGCGATACGAAAAACTGAATGAATCAGATAGTTTTTCAATAAAATCATAGCCTGCCACGCTTCGGATATCATATCCCATTGCAGTCAGCGGCAAGATCAGTCTTGACCACTCGGTAGACTTTGCCGCATGCAGATTTCCTTTCTTATTTTCCACATGTGCTTCCACACGTTTTAAATAGTCAGAAAAATAATTCTCCGGTATGCTGTTGATATAATCTGCCCCTGTATACATGCCGCGCAGCAGATCCCATACTGACCATTCTCCAAACGTACTTCCTACGGTCGGGTAGCTGTTTCCTGTTTTTTCTGACTGCTCCTGCTGGTTTTCCAGAATATATTTTGCCGCTGCATTGATATAAAAACGCACTCCCGGCTTTTCATTGTTCCAGAAACGCAGCTTCAGACTGTCTGAAAATTTATTCTGATCCCACGCTGCCGCATGGACAGCAGTAACAGGCATCTGGACAGATGACAGAGCTACAACTGCCGACAGAACTCCTGCAAGAATCCGTTTTCTATAACCACATTTTTTTGTTTTTCTGCTCATTTCTCCACACTCCTGTTCTTTCTGTAAGTGCATCTCTTTTTCTGAAATTGTAATCTTTGTAATGGTGATCCGGGGGCAGATTTCTGCCCCCCCTGATCATCCATCTTCCTTGCTGATAAGCATATATTTCATATTTTTATGCTCTCAGCATACGGAAATTTAATTGTTATTTTTTAATCTTTGCAGACTTGGTATTTGAGTACTGACCGTAGATCACTTTATTTTCTACTTTCTGGAATACACGTACTTTGTAGGTATATTTCTTACCTGCTTTTCCTTTCAGTTTGTAGCTTGCCTTGCTGCCCTTATTGAGCGTCTTCACAAGTTTCCACTTGCCTTTTCCAGTCTTGCAGTAGATTTCGTATCCACTTGCACCCTTAACCTTGTTCCATTTCAGAGTTACTTTTTTGCCTTTCACCTTTGCAGATTTCAAAGTTGTCTTCTCATTAAATCCATACTTGTCTTTCTCTGCTTTCAGTTTTTCTTCCTGCTCTTTCAGTTTTGCATCCTGAGCCTTCTGTGCCTCTTCAAGTGCTTTCTGCTTTTCTTCCTGAGCTTTTCTTGCCTCTTCAAGAGCTTTCAGTTTCTCATTCTGTTCTTCCTGTGCTTTCTTGGCTTCTTCTTCCTGTTTCTTTGCAGCATCCTGCTGAGCTTTCAGGTCTTCTGCTGCTTTCTTTGCTGCTTTAAGTGCAGCCAGGTCTTTTTCTGCGATAACCAGGTCAGACAGGTTCGTTACTTTTTCTTTCACATCTGCTTCCAGTGCTTCATATGCACTTCTTGCTGCTGTGATCGCTTCTTCACTGTCAAGTGTTACTTCTCCGATTGCTGCAATCGCATCGACTACCGGCTGTGCTTTGGTTTTCAGAGCTTCCTGTTTTGCCTGCTCTGCCTTGTCTGCTTCTGCTTTGTCTGCTGCCTCTTTTACAAGTGCTGCAATGCGGCTCTCTGCGGCCTGCAGATCGCTGTAGTTTGTTACCAGTGATTTCTGGACATCACTCAGAGTATCGTATGCGGCTCTTGCTGCTGCGACTACGCCTCTCTTATCCAGCGTTACTTCTCCGATTGCTGTGATCGCACTGCTTACGGATGCTGCTGCCGCTGCATCTTTGTCCCGACTTTCTTTTTCTGCTTTCAGCAGTGCCAGATTCTTCTCTGCTACGACCAGATCCGACAGGTTCGTTACTTTTTCTTTTACTTCTGCTTCCAGGGCTTCATATGCACTTCTTGCTGCTGTGATCGCCTTTTCACTGTTCAGCGTTACTTCTCCGATTGCTGCGATGGCATCGATGACTGGCTGTGCTTTGGCTTTCAGGGCTTCCTGTCTTTCCTGTTCTGCCTTGTCTGCTTCTGCTTTGTCCGTTGCCTCTTTTACAAGCTCTGCAATGCGGCTCTCTGCTGCTGTCAGATCTGTGTAGTTTGTTACCAGGACTTTCTGATCATCTGTCAAGGTGTCATATGCGGCTCTTGCTGCTTCTACTACACCTCTCTTATCCAGCGTTACTTCGCCGATCGCTGTGATTGCATTGCTTATCGATGCTGCTGCCGCTGCATCCATCTGGTTTTTCAGTTCTTCCTGCTGTTTCTTTGCTTCCAGAGTCTGGATGCTCTTTTCTGCCTGAACCAGAACATCGTAATTGGAAACCAGTTTCTTCGCATCTGTGGAAAGTGCATCGTATGCATTTCTTGCTGCTTCTACACTTTCTTTTTTCTCGAGTGTTACATCTCCAAGTGCTTCGATCAGTGCTTTTACTGCATTTGCATCGGTCTGTGTCTTTTCATCCGCTGCAAGTTCTGCACTTGTTTTCAGTTTGTCCAGATCTGCTTTTGCATCGCTTAACTGTTCTGCAATTTCTTCTGCTGTTTTTGCATTGTTGATCAGGACTTTTGCATTTGCAAGGATCTTTGTGATCTGTGTTTTTTCTGCATCACGGTAATCCTCTGCATTTTTGTATACGTTCAGCTCTGTGATGGCTGCTTCTTTTGCCGGTGCCAGCAGTTCTTCTACCGACGCCACTCTGACGGTCAGCATTTCACTTGTCTTTGGTGTACTGTCGCTGTCTTTCAGCACCATATAGACTTTGTATGCTGCATCTGTAATATCGGTTAATTCCAGTGTATTTTCACCTACTTCAACCTGGATGCCTTCACCTGTTGTATCAATGGATTCCGGTGCAGTTTCCGTTTCCGGCAATACTTTATAGTACAACGTACCGTATTCATTTGCTGTGAATGTTACTGATGCACTTGTTGCACTCTTACGCACACCTGCACCTTCTTCTGCCGAGATCACCGGTGCATTTCCTGTCTGCTGTTTCAGTGTTACATAGTAAGAATCTTTCGTCTTGCCGTCTTTTGCAGTTACTTCGATCCGGACGGTCGCGCAGTCACTGTTGTCTGCAAAATAGATCGCATAACGGTCGTGTCCACTGTTTGTTGCAGTACGGATGATATTTCCTTCTGAACTGCTGATGACCGTGCTCTTTCCTACTGCACTTACCGGATACAGTTTATAAGTTGAACCTGTATCTTCTGCTGCTGTCCAGATATTCAGGAAGCGGCGTGTTGTGCTGTATTCTGCATGATAAACATGATTTGTCTTACTGAACGCCGGTGTTAAGCTGACCAGTCCCATGTTAAACTGATTACTGTCGCTGACATACAGTTCTTTTAAGTTGGTATTCGGTTTTTCACGTTTCAGTGTGAATTTATAAGTTCTTTCATCGCTTCCTTTTTTCACAACAACATCAAAGCTCTTGCCTGCTTCTGTCAGTTCCATCTCTCTGCTGTTTCCTTCCACGCCATCGATGGTAATGCTGCTTCCTTCGGAAGCAGTAAAGGTCAGAGTCGTCTTATCTGCCGAAGTCAGGACAGCGATGTCATGACTGGAAAGTTTTCCGTCAAATGCCACGCCATTATCGATCGTGCTGCCTTCTGCACTTGATGTTACGCCGGTCATATATGCCTCACTGGATGCAACCGCCATAACGCATGCACTGTCGTTCTTATAGTACAGCGTACCGTTTTCGTCACAGATAATACTTGTGATACAGTACTGCTGTCTTGCTTTTTCCGGTGTGAAAATTTCTTCTACATCCGGAGTTGTCTGTCCTTTTTTATCACGGATCAGAGTGATACCACCCGGATTCTTGTTATAAGTTGCATACAGATAAACACTTCCGTCTTCTTTTTCATAAGCGGTTGACAGAAGTACAGAGCACTGTGGATATCCTTTCAGCGGTGCTTTGTAGATCTCTGTCATCGTTGCCGCATCAATCACGCTGATCGAATAGGTTCCGCTGAAGTTACTTCCGCTTGTCACACCGATATAGATTCTTCCGTTGTATACAACCGGTGTGCTGGTGCTCATGCTTCCAGGCTGTACGGATTTCAGCGTATCTTTATCAAAGGTTCCGTCGGATTTCAGTTTTAGACTGTAGAGGTAGCCGCCTTTTGTTGTGAAATACAGTCTGTCTGTTTCTTTGTCATAAGCAATCGTAGAACGCTGGTCACCGATTACATCGACGCTGTCCATAACTTCTCCGGTCTTCTTGTTCAGAGATAATACATGTCCGGTTCCGTCTGAACCGCTTGTGCCGTCATCCGTACCAAATACAACATAGTCACCGCGTACCACAGAACCTGCCCAGTAGAAACCGCCAAGGCTTGTGTACTGCCATGCTGCTTCTTTTGCTTCCTGTGTGTTCGTCGGATCTTCATCCGTAACCGGGATGCACACATAGTTTGCATCTTTTGTCTCTGCATTCCAGAATCCGGTATAAATATAACCGTCACTGTAAGTGATCGGGCTTAAGGACTGGCCTTTCAGCGTATCCTGGTAAACCCACAGAGATTCCAGTGTCTCTGCATTGAACGCCTGTACACGTCCGTCTGCCAGCGGTGCAAAGATCATGCCGTCTGCATAGGTTGGCGGTGTGTATCCAAAGTTTGTCGCTGCTACCATATCGCCTGTCTGCAGGATATCACCTGTATTCAGATCCAGTTTGTAAATATGGTTTGCACTCATGACGATCAGGGAATTATCCACGATGATCTGCACACTCGGTGCTGCACCCCAGCCGCTTCCCAGTTTCTTAAACCATTTTTCGTAGGTTGTCGCCTCGCTCGTTGGTGTTTTTGCAGAGGTAATACCCATGTTGTCATCACTGTTACGGAAGTTTTTCCATGCTGCGGATACATCTTTTCTGGTGCTCTCCGGTGCTTTTTCCATTGTGATGGTTTTCTCGGTGTTTTCTGTAATAGAAATCGTATCTTTCTTTGTAACATATCCGGCTTTTACGGCAACATAGCTGTAAGTTTCTTCTGCCTTCAGTGTGTATACACCGTTCTCTGCTTTCAGCTTTTTGCTGTCAGCATCTTTCAGTGTGATCACTGTATCTGCCGGATCTGCTTTCAGTGTCAGTTTTACGGATTTTTTTCTCAGAACATGAATCTTGTATTCTCTTGCCTGAGACGGTGCATCTTCCATTGCTGCTTTGACGGTGATCACAGTCTCATCTCCGCTCAGAGGAACTGATGTTTCTCCTGTCACTGCGGTACCGTTGACAGAAACTGCTGCGTTTTCCAGAAATGCTGCTGCATTTATTTTTACGCTGTCGTTGTTGTCGGTTACACTGACTGTGTAATCTGTTACATTTTTATCAAAGCCAGGATGAAGTACTTCTTCTCCATCTGCAGATGCCACACTTAAGGATGTCAGAGTGGATTCACGAACAACATCAAATTCATAAGTTGTTGTCTCGTCTCCCTTCTTCACATCTACATACAGTGTGTTGCCATTCATGTCTTTTTTGGTCAGGTAGGCGGCACTTGATGTCGCACCACTTCTCAGTGTAATATTCTTCGCAGATCCGTTATTTGCCGCTGTGTAACGTGCTGTTACCGTTGCAGTTACATTATCTGCAAGTTTGGAGTAGAGATATACATTGGTAATTGCATCCGGGATGACAACCTGATATTTGTTTTTCGTAATATTATATTCCGGTGTGATCTCGTATGCAAAAGAAGTTTCTGCATTGGTTCCTGCCAGGATCTTGAACTCTTTCATGCCGGCTGCTACAACGGTTACCGGAATATCTACGCTCTTCTGTCCTGATTTTGCTGTGATCACTGCTGTTCCCTTTCCGGTTGCTGTGACCACTGCTTCTTTTCCAACCTGCATCGTATTCTCTGCTGACTGTGCTGCTGCCAAAGACTGGTCTGTGCTGACTGCCACAACTGCCGGATTGGAAGAAGTCCATACGACCGGATCGGTTCCATTGCCTACATCTGCCATAATCTTCTGTGTATCAGAAACGCCACATCCAATCTCTTTCTGATTCGGAGTGATGGATATGGTGCTGAACACGTCTGCATTTGCAGGCAGAACTTTTACATAACATTCTGCAGTAAAAGCACCGCTTATGAATGTGATGATCGCTTCGCCTTCACTGACTGCAGTTACCCTTCCTGAACTGGAAACGGTTGCCACATTTGTATTGCTGCTCTTCCAGGTTCCGCTCTTGGTATCTGTGGTATCACTTGGAAGATAGCTTGCTGACATATAGGTGAACTGTTTTACTTTCAGTGATTTAGAGCCATAGCTGATCTTTACGCCGGTCATCGGCACTTCTACAACTTCTATTTCAATGGAAGCAGTCATGTCACCGATTTTTGCCGTGACCGTAGTCGTTCCTTTTTTCAGTGCACGTACGTATCCGCTTGTGGAAACACTTGCAACGCTCGGCTCTGAGCTTTCCCAGGTCGCTTTTTTTGCATCCGTTGTATTGGACGGATCAAATCTCAGAGATAAGGTTTTGTTCTTTCCTTTATTCAGGGTCAGTTTGCTGTCATCAAAATAAATCCGCTGTGTATGGACTTCTTTGACTGTTACCGTACAGCTGGCCTCTTTGTCACCAACCTTTGCTGTAATGACAGCCGTTCCTTCTTTTTTACCGGTTACTCTTCCGCTCTGATTTACCGTTGCGACATCTTCTGCATTTGTGCTCCAGGTAACGGTTCTGTCATCTGTGGTATTTGCCGGAACCAGTGTCGCTGTCAGTGTTTCACTGTCATTTTTCAGGATTTCCATTTTTGATTTATCCAGCCGGACTTCCTGAAGCGGACTTGCATTTACGGTTACTTTACAGGTTGCTGTCTTTTCGCCGCAGGTTGCCGTGATCGTGGTCGTTCCTGCACCGACAGCTGTTACCAAACCATTTTTCACCGTTGCAACAGAAGGTTCTTCACTGTTCCATTCGATTGGCTCGGTCGGTTTGCCTGTCAGCTCCACTTTTGCATTTAACTGCATGGTACCTTCGTTTTCCAGTGTGATCTCACTCTGATCCAGTGTGATACTTGTGATCTCACCGCCAAGCAGTTTGTTCAGTTCATCGTTTACTTTATCTACTTCACTCTGTTCTGCAACAATATTTTGCAGAACTTCTTTTGCTTCTGTGATCTTTGCTGCGATATCCGGATCTGCCTTCAGCTCGGCACTGTTCGGTGCAGAATTGATCTTTGCCAGAGTGGTGGTCAGCACATCTTTGTTTGCGACGCTGTAAGAATCATCATAGCCGCCGCCCATACCGCTGGAACCTCCGATATCACCGCCGTACTTCAGAGTAAACTGTGCACGCATGACATCGCCGTCAGACAGATAATAATCTGCAAATCCTACATTCGGGAATACCGTATTTACACAGTACATCCATCCTGACATGTAGTTGTAGTCAAATTCACCAAGAGAACCTTCTGTTCCGCCGTCGGCGTCAAACATCAGATCCGGAAGTTTTTCTGCCATATGCGGCTCAAGTGCTGCACCGGCAAGATCCAGTTTCTTTGTCGCATTCTTTGGGTTTTTTGCATTAGATCCTACGATATGGGACAGATAGAAACCGCTGGTCAGACTTCCGGTGTATTCTACATCATAGCCTTCTTCACGGATCAGGTTTACAAATGCTTTCGCTGCATTGTCACCTTCGTAAACCGGCATCAGAACTGGTTCTACGATATAACCTTTTGAGATTGTAAAGGCTTCAATGCTGACCGTTGCATAACCGATAAATTCGCCTTTTTTGGCTTTCTGATAAATAACGGTATAAGTCTGTGTTTTCGATGCTCCTTTTCCGTCTTCTGCGGAAATAACAACGGTATGCTCTCCTTCTTCCATGCCCTGGAAATCCAGCGTAAAGCTTGTCTTTACATTATCACTCCAGGTTGCCGAAAGTACCTGTCCGTCAAGAGTTGCTGTCGGTTTGAGCGTGTTGTCCTCAGCATCTCTTGCCCAGACATCGAACAGCTTGCGCTGTCCTTTTACCTTAAGCTTGTCCGTCAAAGTTGTCTTTAAAAGAATACCATCCTGCGTTGTTTCATCCGATGACGCATCCTCTGAAACAACTGCTCCCGTGTCCTGTGCCGGCAGTGCTGCGAATGCACTTGTCGGAATCATGGTTGTGATCATCAAAAAGGTCAGAAACCATGCCAGAATTCTGGAAGCAAATCTTTTTTCTCTTCGTTCCATTTGTTTCTCCTCATTCGCTTTTTGGCGATTCGCTTCTGTTTGCTTTTTTTATTTTACACATGCTCACATCTGTGTTTTCCTTTTTCGTTTTCCTCCTTCCCTTTCTGTGTGTTCTCCAATTTCATAATTTTCAGACACCGGGCAAAAGGGGACAAAAAATACACCTCCGCTATGCCTGCGGACGTTGCTGATAAACCGGTTTTGTGTTTGTGTTCTGACTTGGGTTCCTCCTACTCAAGATGCCTTCCCAGTTTGACTAACCAGTGGCAAATAATCTTTTTCGTCCCCCATACAGCAGGGAATAACTGTTCCGGATTCTCACCGGATTCCTTTAAAGAGATCACATAAACGCAATCTCACCACAAAACTCCTATGAAATTAGCCCTCTATTACGCCAACAGTGTACCCCTATTTCCTATAATTGTCAATCAAATCCACTTTTTTCTTTTTGCTGAAAGTCCTTGATATAACTGAATTTTTTCGTATCTTACATACGTTTGTTCGATTCGTATAACAGATGCTTTTTATTATATAAAGTCAAAAAAGCAGGAATGTCACATCTCATATTCTAATCATGTAACATTCCTGTTTTTTTATAATCCCTGTATATAGTTGAGCATCGGTTCGAGATTTGCCTTTTCACAGACATCAAAGGATTTCTGCATCTGTTCAAAAAGGGCTTTCTCTTCTTCACTGTGTGCTTTGCGGCTTTTCATCATCTTGCAGAAGACTTTCATCATAAGCTTATCGCCAAGATTCATCGCTTCATAATTCAGCCCGCTTTGCAGGTAGAATACTTTTACTTCTCTGTCCTCTCCTTTGCCCAGCTGCTGTTCAATAGACTTGACAGCGTCTGCAGAAGACGGCGGCATCGCCCCGGTCACAAACAGCACGTTTGTCTTTTCAAACGGCAGGATCGTCTCTTTGTACCATTTCAGCTCTTCTACATTTCCTGCACGGAAGCTGCTCCCGAAAATGATCACATCGTAATCCGAGAGCCTTTCTCCGCCGACATCTTCCTGTGGTATGCACTCACAGTTTAACGACTGTGCAAGCCACTTTGCATATTTTTTCGTAAATCCGGTTCTCGATTTATATATGACAATCTGTTTCACTTTAGCACCTTCCTTCTGTTGCGTTCTTTTTTACTGATGCCTACGGATTGTTCCGTGCGTTGCACTCCCACAATCCTCCCAAGTATTCGCATATCGTGGGATTATCATCCCACTTTTATGCTCATATCGGGATGGGTCCCAAGGTCTAAATCCACCTATGAGCAAGCTCATGTGGATTTAGACCTTTTGACCCTGGCATCATCAGATATAATCATATCAGAAATTCTTTACAAAACAAGGACACTACTTTACAAAACTATCACAATTCATACTGACTGTTATATAATTTTGCATAAAATCCTTTTTCCGCCAGCAACTCTTCGTGTGTTCCCTGTTCTATAACTTTTCCACTGTCCATCACAAGAATAATATCTGCTTCACGTATCGTCGAGAGACGATGTGCCACGATAAAGCTGGTGCGGCCTTTCATCATGCTGGCAAAGGCCTGCTGGATCTTGATCTCGGTACGGGTATCGATGCTGGATGTTGCCTCATCCAGGATCAGCATCGGCGGCAGGCAGAGCATGACTCTGGCGATACACAGCAGCTGTTTCTGTCCCTGGCTGATATTGCCTCCGTCTTCTGAGATCACGGTGTCATAGCCGTCCGGCAGTCGCTTGATAAAGCTGTGGGCATGAGCCGCTTTGGCAGCTTCGATGACCTGTTCTTTTGTGGCATCCGGTCTGCCGTAGGCAATATTTTCATAAATCGTTCCTGATTTCAGCCAGGTATCCTGGAGCACCATGCCGTAACTTCTGCGAAGGGAAATGCGGCTGATATCACGGATATCTGTTCCGGAAACGCAGATTTTGCCGGCATCTACATCATAGAAACGCATCAGCAGATTGATCATCGTTGTTTTTCCGCAGCCGGTCGGTCCTACGATCGCCACTCGCTCGCCCGGTTTTACGGAGAGATTGAAATGCTCGATCAGTTTGCGGTCCGGCACATAGCTGAAGGAAACATCGGAAATCTCTACGGTTCCGTCAACCTGTTCTTCCGTCAGTACTCTCGCATCTGCTTTGTCCGGAGTGCGTTCTTCTTCATCGAGCAGCTCAAAAATGCGGCTCGCACATGCCATGGCATTCTGAAGCTCTGTGACAACACCAGAAATTTCATTAAACGGTTTTGTGTACTGGTTTGCATAACTTAAAAAGCAGGACAGCTGACCGACGCTGATGCCGCCGGACACGGCAAACAGTGCTCCGACAAGAGCCACACCGGCATAAACCACGTTGTTGACAAAACGGGTGGCCGGGTTTGTGATGCTGCTGAAAAAGATTGCTTTCAGGCTCGCCTTCTGAAGACGCTCGTTCATCTCATCAAACTGATCCACATTTTCTTTTTCATGACAGAATGCCTGTACCACTTTCTGTCCTTCGATCATCTCATTGATAAATGCAGTCTGCTCGCCGCGGACTTCGGTCTGCATATGGAAATTACGATACGTTTTCTTTGCGATAAAACCTGCCACTATAAAGCTGAGCGGTGTGACGCACACAACGACGAGCGTGATCGGCACATTGACATACAGCATAAAACCCAGTGTTCCGAGGATCGTCAGAACTCCGGTAAAAAACTGGGTAAATCCCATCAAAAGTCCGTCTGCAAACTGCTCTACATCGGCGATCACACGGCTGACCAGATCTCCGGTCGGATGTGCATCCAGATAAGAAACCGGCAGTCTCTGGATCTTGGCGATCGCTGCATTTCTCAGGTCACGACTGACATTATAAGTGATCTTGTTATTGCAAATACCAAAGATCCACTGGGAGATCGCCGTCACAGCAGTCGCTGCCACGATCACCCGTACGATCGCCGCCACACCCGCAAAATCTACTTTTCCGACTCCGATCATATGGTCAATAGCATTTCCGGTCAGAATCGGCACATAGAGCTGGGATGCAACAGAAAGAGCGGCAAAAATCAGACTGCATACAATATAAAACCAGTATTTTCGAATATGTTTCCAGATTCTCATGATCATGCCGTCTCACCTGCCTTTCCAAACTGACTTTCATAAATTTCCTGATAAACCGGGCAGTTTCCGAGCAGTTCTTCATGCGTGCCCATGCCGACGGTCTTGCCGTCATCCAGCACCAGGATCAGATCGGCATGCATCAGACTGGACGTTCTCTGGCTGACGATAAATACCGTCATCTCTTTATCCAACTCACGGATTGCTTTTCGAAGTGCCGCATCCGTTGCAAAATCCAGTGCACTTGCACTGTCATCCAGGATCAGGATCTCCGGATCTTCCACCAGAGCACGGGCGATCGTCAGACGCTGTTTCTGACCTCCCGACAGATTGCGTCCTCCCTGCTCCACCGGTTCATCCAGCTGTTTCTCTTTTTTCTGTACAAATTCGGCTGCCTGTGCAGTCTCAAGAGCTGCCCAGAGCATCTCATCGGTCGCTCCTGGATTGCCCCAAAGAAGGTTCGAACGGATCGTACCGGAAAACAGCTGTGCTTTTTGCATGACCATACCAATCTTGCCACGCAGCTCTTCTCTTGAATAGCTTCTGATATCGTGACCGCCGATGCGGATTTGTCCGTCCGTTGCATCATAAAAACGTGCCAGCAGATTGACCAGCGTGGATTTTCCGCTTCCGGTTCCGCCGATGATACCCACGGTCTGTCCTTTTTTCACCGTAAAATGAATATTGGAGAGCGTTTCTGCACCGGCACCGCCGTAAGTGAACGATACATGATCAAATGCCACTTCTTCATCTGAAGTGCCTGTTTTTCTGTTTTTTGCATTGTTTTCCGGACAGGAAAACTCCATTTCCGGCTCTACGTTCAGAACAGAAGCAACACGCTCTGCACACGCCATTGCTTTTGTCACCTGAATGATCAGGTTTGCCAGCTTGACCAGCTCGATCAGAATCTGGTTCATATAATTCACAAGGGCTACCACATCGCCCTGCTGCATATTTCCAAGATGGATCTGCACTGCTCCCGTATTTAAGATCACAACAACCGCAAGGTTGATCATCACGTAAGTCAGCGGATTCATCAGTGCGGAGATCTTTCCGACCAGAAGCTGGCTGCGTACCAGAAGTCCGTTGTTCTCCTCAAAGCGATCCTTCTCCTGCTCCTCTCTTCCGAAAGCACGAATCACACGCACACCTGTCAGATTCTCTCTGGTGATCCCCAGGATTCCGTCAAGGCTGCCCTGTACCTTCCGGTAAAGCGGCATCGTGATCAACATAATGCCAAAGACAACGATGGAAAGCAGCGGGATCGTTACAACAAAAATAACCGCCGCCTTCGGACTTACGATAAATGCCATAACAATGCTTCCGAATACAATAAACGGGGATCTCAGGAACAGTCTCAGGAAGAGATTCAGTCCGCTCTGCACCTGGTTGATATCACTCGTCATTCGCGTGATCAGTGTGGAAGTACCCAGCTTGTCCATCTCCGCAAATCCAAGGGACTGGATATGTGAGAACAGCACATGCCGCACCTTCGTACAGAATCCAACGGATGCTTTCGCCGCAAAATACTGTGCGGTGATACTGCAGGTCAGACCAATCACACCGAGCAGGATCAGAAGTCCGCAGTGTGACAGAATATACCCTTTGTCTTTGTTTGCAATTCCTGTGTTGATGATCGCAGCCATAACAAGAGGAACCAGAAGGTCAAACGTTGCCTCCAGCATTTTGAACGCCGGGGCAAGAATGCTCTCTTTTTTATAGTCGCGAAGATATATAAGAAGTTTTTTCAAAATTTCTCCTTTCCGTTCTCACTGCAATTTGAAAGAAACTTTCTCTTTTATACCAAAATGGTAAAAACAGACCGCTTTTGGCATCCTATGATGTGGGTGTCAAAAATCCCCAACTATGATGCCTACGGATTGTTCCGTGCGTTGCACTCCCACAATCCTTTCTACGCTCCGCTTCGGTCGGTGCTAAACATGTGCCACTGGCACATAGCACCCCACTATTCGCATATCGTGGGATTATCATCCCACTTTTATGTCTACGCTCCGCTTCGGTCGGAGCAAAACGAACATCCACTGGATGTTCTGCTCCATATCGGGGCGGGTCCCAAGGTCTTTCATCCACCTATGAGCAAGCTCATGTGGATTTAGACCTTTTGACCCTGGCATCATCTTATATATCTTATCCATTTTTTACATATTTTACAAGTAAAAAAACCGCCCCGGCAGTTTTTCACTGCCGGGGACGATTTTCCGATGGTTATAAGTTCCGATCGGGCTGTCTTTGTATCCGCTTTTCTATGTGCTTATTTTGTGATCTTAACGCCTGCTTTCTGTCCTTTTCCTTTCAGCAGTCTTTTGTAAGATCTCAGCTTCTTAGCCGGTACTTTGATCTTTGCTTTCGCATGGATACCCTTGAATGCTTTTTTGCCGACTTTCTTCAGAGAAGTGGATTTGATCGTGATGCTCTTCAGGTTTGTTGCTTTTTCAAACGCACTCTTGCCGATGGTCTGAACGTTTTTGCCGATCACAACTTTTTTCAGTTTCTTATCGCCCTTGAATGCTTTGTTTGCGATCGCAGTTACCTTGAAGGTGTATTTGCCGTTCGCACTCTTAACGGTTGCCGGAACAGTAAAGGCTGTCTTCTTGTTATTTCTCTTAACAAGTGTTACCGTACCACCCTTTGCTGCAGATTTTGTCACCTTGTAAGTAGCGTTTTTGTACTTGATCGTAGCACCTTTTGCCGGAACATCGTTGGCCGGAGTCGGGTTCGGTGTCGGGTTTGGTGTCGGGTTTGGTGTCGGTTCCGGCTTTGGTTCTGGCTTTGGTTCCGGGTTCGGTTCCGGCTTCGGATCAACGCCTTTTACAAGATTTGCTCTTGCTGTCTGCAGTTTTGCAAGTGCTGCATTTACTTCTTCTCTTGTAGCTCCGTCTTTCTTTACGATATCCTGAGCTTCTTTCAGAGCTGCTTCATATGCTGCATAAGAGCTTGCTGTGTACTCTGCTTTCTCAATTGTTTCTGCCAGCTTGATCTCACCCTGGATTTTTTCGATCGTTTCTTTGTCTGCTACTTTTTTCTCTGCATTCAGTTTGATCTTGTAAGTATTGGTCTTCTTACCATCTTCGGAGGTAACGATTACCTTTACAACGTCATCTTTATCAAATGGTACTACTGTTACAGATGCATTGTCTCTTGCAGTTGCTTCTACAACCGCTTTGTCTGCTCTGTCTACGTTTACGGTATAACCATCCAGTTTGCCTGCTGCAAAGCCGGCTACTGCTGTTCCGTTTACTTTCAGATCACTCAGTTCCGCTGTGCTGTTGGATGTATAACCGTTTGTGCTTGTCCAGATCTCCAGCTCAGTCAGACCAACATAGCCTGTTCCCTGCTGTTTCATGGTAAATTTCAGTGCTTTTGCTTTCTGGACATCTTCAAATACCAGTTCGTTCTTCTGGTTTACCTGGTAATCTCCCTTGGTAAATGCAACTTCTTTGAAGTTTTCACCATCTTCGGACACTGCGATGGTTACGCTTTCCGGTGCGGATACGAACGTATCACCGAAGAACCATGCATTGATGCTTGCCAGTTCGTAAACTTCATCCCATGTAAACGTAATAACCGGTGAAGAGTTCAGCAGATGGTCGTTCCAGTTTGTCCATCGCATATTCGGCTTATCCAGAACATTGTTTACACCATCTACGATGGAGAACAGATTATCTGCAGGCTGTCCGCAGCTCTCTGTCAGAGTCTTATATTCCTTTGCTACGTTGACTGCTTCTTTTACTTCGCCTTCTGCGACACGTACGGTTGCCGTTGCAGTCATCTCTGTGCCGTCTACGTCAACTTTACCATTTACTGTTACAACATCACCGACGTTTGCCAGATCCGTTGCTTTGATAGACTCCCAGGTAACTGCATACGCACCATAAGCTGTGCCATCCGGAAGGATACCGGCTACAGTTGAAGGCAGGGTCGGAACCAGATTTTTTACGGTTGCTCTTGTGTAGTTCTGTACTGCCACGATGATCGGTTTTACATGAAGGTTTGCAGATACTGCTACTTCTTCGTTTCCAACTTTCAGTGTTCCGTTCAGGACTTTTTCGCCAGGAGTGTTGTACATCTCAGCTGTCAGATTCCAGGTGATCGTACCTTTCTGTGTGGAATCATCACTCATGATACCGGTTACGGCTGTCTGAAGCTGTGGTTTGGTTCCCATGGTAACGGTGTATTCTGATTCAATCTTGTAATCTTTCAGGAATACTTCACCCTTTTTGTCACCTACGGTACTTACAAATACAGAATCCCCTTTCAGACCTGCGGATTCTGCTTTCAGTACGAAACCGCCTGCACCTTCGGTGCTGCGTACGATAACGAGTGCTTTTCCGCTGAATGCCTTGATGTTTGCGGTCTTGTCGCTTGTCAGAACGGATTTCTGCTGGAATTTATCTACGGTAGATGGATTTCCGTTATCCACACCAACGATCGTTCCGTTACCTGTTAAGGTAAAGCGGATGCTGTTGTCTGCGGCACTTACAAAACGTCCGTCTTTGTCGTTGACATCAATATCAATGTAGCTTAAGCTGCTGCCGTCAGCCTGGATCTCTGTCTTCTCTGCGGTAACTGCAAGGCTGCTACCTTTGTCGCTGTTTGTCGTAACGGAAGCAGAACCAAGCGTGTCTGTGATCTCGTTTCCACTTTCATCATAGGCTTTTGCACTGAGCGTGCCTTCTGCATATTTTACCTTGAACTGGATTGCCTGGGCTTTCCACTGCTGTGATTCGTTGACTGCTGTACACTGGTCTGCATCGTTTGATACATTACTGTAAGTAGCCCATTCATGACCGGCTGCTGTCTTGATCGGGGTTCTTGTGGAAGTACCGATCAGCTTGTCGTTCAGGTAAAGTTCTACTTTTGCTGCGTTTGAATAAACGTATACCGGTACTTTGCCGCCGGAGATACTTAAGTCTTCTGCATTCCAGCTCTGCGGTACGACGTGCAGTGTCTTTTTATCTTCTCTCCACTGGCTTGTGTAGAAATAGAAGGAATCCTTCTCAAAGCCTGCGGTATCAATCACACCAAAGTAAGAGGAGTTCGGTACTGCCAGTTTGTCACCGCTGACGCTTCCTGTTCCGGTTCCGTTCCACGGTGTCGGCTCGCCGATGTAGTCAAATCCGGTCCAGATAAACTCACCGGATACAAAGTCATCTTTGATCGTGTACCACCAGGACTCACGTGCTGTGTTGCCCCAGGATACGGCGTTGGTATCGTATGCGGTACACTGATAGTCACCTGTCTTGTTGTACTGAGACAGTGTATTGTAGATACCGCGGCTGTTGCTTGGAGAAGCTGACTCTGTAGCAATGATCTTCCAGTCCGGATGTGTCTTATGGATACCTGCCATAGATCCCATAGAATAGTTGGCTCCTGCAAGTCCCTCACCGTTCTTCGCCAGAACAGTAGATACTTTGTTACGGAACTCCTGTGTATTGGCATTCTGAAGACCATTTGGATTGTTATCACCAACTGTGATCGGTCTTGTCTTATCGATTGCTTCGATGTAGCTCTTCATGTTCTTTGCGTACTGCTCGTACTGGCTGAAATCGGTAACACCGAAGTTCAGCTCATTTCCGATATCCCAGATGATAACGGACGGATCGTTCTTATCACGCTCGATATTTGATTCCAGAATGAATTTATACCAGGTGTCGCCTGTCGTTGCACCAAGCAGCTTGTTGTCTGCACTGATGGTCTGGTTGAAGTGTGTGCTGAAGTCCTGGCTGTTGCCGTTTTTCGGGAATGCCCATCCGTCAAACGTCTCATCCATAACCATCATACCCAGCTCGTTGCATGCTTCAAGCAGTACAGAAGACGGTGTGTTGTGAGAGGTACGGATCGCATTACATCCCATTTCTTTGAGCTTTTTAACCTGACGGTATACTGCATCACGTTCTGATGCGGCTCCGAGTGCACCCTGGTCATGGTGCATACATACACCTTTGAGTTTTACATTTTTGCCGTTCAGGCTGAAACCGGTATTTGCATCAAAATTGATGTAACGGAAACCGTAGGTTGTCTTGTAAGTGTCTTTTACTTTTCCGTCTACCAGAACTTCGGTCTGTACATAGTACAGGTTCGGATTTTCTGTGCTCCACAGTGCCGGTTTGTTTACTTTCAGGGTCTGTTCTTTTTCTGCTGTGCTGTTTGCTGCCAGTGTCACATCTGTGGTCACTGCCTTGGAAACTGCTTTGCCCTCTGCATCCAGGACTGTTGTGCGGATCTGGGCTGCTGCCTGTGCACTGCTGTCATTCTGGACATCGGTCTGTACTTTAACGGTAACATCGCCGTCTTTTTCTGTCGCCAGATTTGGTGTAGTCACGTAAGTGCCGTTTCTGGAAACATGCACGGCATCGGTAACGATCAGCTCTACGTCACGGTAGATACCAGATCCTGAATACCAGCGGCTGGACGGAGTCTGATGTACCACTTTTACGCTGATCACATTCTCTGTGGTGCCGTCGCAGGCCAGGTATTTTGAAATATCAAATGCGAAATCATTATATCCATAATGGTTTTCGCCTACTTTTGTGCCATTTACATATACATATGTATGATTATAAGATCCGTCAAAGTTCAGGACAACACTCTTGCCTGCGTAATCACTCGGCAGGGTAAAGCTCTTGCGGTACCATCCTGTACCACCCGGCATAAATCCGGACTCTGCTTCGTTGGAGTTGGACGGCTTCTGTGTGATACTGAAGTCGTGCGGAAGATTTAAATCTCCCCATTCATCTGCCTTGGAATCATCGTAATTCTTTGCTTCTGCACCAGTCACATCTCCAAAGTGGAACTTCCAGCCTTTGTTGAAATTGATCTCTCTGCTTTCAGATGCCTCTACGCCGGCTTCTGCCAGAGCAGACTGCACCATAGCGTCGTCAACCGGTGATGCCATGACCGGAACGCTGATGCCGGACATAACCATAGCGGTTGCCATCAGTACAGAAAACAACTGTTTGCTGCTTTTTCTTCTCATACTTTTCCTCCTTAACTGACTAAAAGTGGGGATATTCCCCTCCGAAATCTCCCCAAGTTGTTCAGTAATACGAAATCCTGATTCGCGTCACCGAAAATATTCAGTATTATCATACAATAAAACCTGTGGAACGTCAAGGTTTTTAGTTTGAACTTCACTATAGTTAAAGAGGACGTCATAACATCAGAAAGTAAATCCGCTGACACGCATCGTTTCCTGTTCGGTTCGCTCGTGTGTTAGCCGCCCTTCGCCTAAACTCGCCTCTTCGAGGCTCAAACAGCGGCTCTCCGGGGCGGCAACATCGCAAACCTCACGACGGAAGCCTCGCTACCGTCAGCTTGACTTACTTTCTGATTGTTATGACTGTGCTGTTTTTCCCACTAATGCATCTGGCAGTTCCAATCTTCCTGATTTCAGAATACGTTTATTATTTTGCCAAAAGATGTATATCATACATTATATGTTCTTCTGCACACTCATAAAATCTACCCGTATCTATACCCTAGCGATTTTATCACCAGTTTCTGAATCAAAAGAAACTCCGTACCATCTTGCGGTAATTTTGAAAGCCTGAGAAATGTATATGCTGGACAGAAAAAAGGCAGCTGCACAGTGACGGTAGCAAGGTTCCGTCGTGAGGTTTGTGTCTAGTTTCCGCCGCCGAGCGGTGTCTGAGCAGCGAAGCTGCGAGTTCCAGCGAACGGCGGATCATAGACGGCACAAACCGAACAGGAAACGATGCGTGTCACGTGCTCTGCCTTTTTACGTCCAGCATGATAATTATTCTGTTGCAGCTGCACTCTCTGTCTCACTTGCAGCCTCGGTTGCCTCTGTGCTTCCGGCATTTTCGGTACTTTCTGTACTTTCCGTTCCGGTCTCGCTCTGAGCCTCGGTTGCCATCTGGTAAATATCATTGAAGGTGATCTCTTTTAACAGAGCATCATCCTGTGTGTAGTCTGCTGCACTTTGCCATGCATCGTAGACTTCGCTGAATTTGCTGCTCTTTCTTTCGTTGATGATCCGTTCTTTTTTGCTTGCAGTTGCATCCGGATCATAGGTTGCTTTCATCTGGATGACATAATATCCTGCATCTGTGGTGATCACTTCATCTGCCACTTCTCCGTCTTTCAGTTTATCTGCCGCATTGCGGATCGCTTCATCCAGGGTGTAACTTTCATCATTATCACCATAAGAGGTGCTGCTCACGGTCTTGGTGTCATCGACATCTTTGACTGCATCTTCCATGCTCTTGCCGCCTGCTGCTGCATCACGTACTTTCTGTGCATTTGCAAGCAAAGCTGCTTTCTCATCATCCGTCAGTACCACTTTATTGCCATCCGAATCGGTCGTATCTGCAGTGCTGAATACCACGTAATTGATCGTTTTCTGGGCTGCTTCGTCATCAGTTACGTTGGTATCAACATCTGCAACGATCGCATTTGACATTTTATTGCGGATCGTGTACAGTTCCAGAACACGTGCCACACGTTCTTTTGTCGCACCCATGGATTTCAGGGTTGCCTGGTCGTTGTCATCCATAAACTGCTGTGCAGCTTCATCGATCTTCTTTTTGTCATCGTCTGTCAGGCTCACATTATACTCGTCCTGATGCTGTTCGAGGATCAGCATCTGTTTGAGGGTATCCATCATCGTGCTCTTTGTGGAATCGCCGTACTGTGACCACAGATTATCTCCAAGATAAGCTCCGTAAAATGCCTGCATCTGTGCCTGGCTATAACGAAGCATGATATTTGCCACTGCATATTCTGTTTTCTGTCCGTCCAATGTAATGATCGCCTTGCCTGAATTTCCACTGCATCCGGTCAGCATCCCTGCTGTCAGCGTAAAGCACAGTCCTGCGACTGCCAGTCTGTTTTTCATTGTTTTTTTCACTGTCTTTTCCTCCTGATCAACTGGTGCCATTCATTCAAGAATACCTCCGGCATCCTGCCGCAGAAAATCCTCTTTCAGGCACCATACTGTCTGCTATTATATCCTTTTTCACCTGGTACGTCAATTGTCATCCGATATTCTAAAGCATTCCTGACATTCTTGTTTCAAGGAGCTTATCATACATCACATGCCAGATTTTTTATCATCTTTTCCGTCAGGCTGCGTACCAGTGTCAGCACATTCTCATTATCTTTTCCGTTTTTACGCGGCTTCATATAAATAAAGTAAGGATTGGTATCTATGACAAATTTCATTTTCCCTTTGCTCTCTTTTACCAGAAGCTCGATCCCTGCCGGATCTGCCTTTGCCCGCTCAAACATGGTAAAGCGGATCTGGTCGCCTTTCTGTGCGATCTCGGTCAGCCATGCCCGGTGTGCCATCGCTTTTAAATTTGCCACAGCAAGCAGGTTCTGCACCGCTTTTGGCGGCTCTCCGAAACGATCCATCAGTTCTTCGAGCATATCATCGTATTCTTCTTCGCTCTCGATCGTGGCGATGCGTTTATAGACATCCAACTTCTGGAATTCATTCTTAATATAACGTTCCGGGATAAAAGCATCAATATCCAAATCGATGACGGTATCAAATTCTTCTTCCGGCTGCGTCTCACCTTTGAGTTCTTTTACGGACTCATTGAGCATTTTGCAGTAAAGATCGTAGCCGACTGCCTCCATATGGCCGTGCTGCTCTGCCCCGAGGAGATTGCCGGCACCACGGATCTCAAGATCACGCATGGCGATCTTGAAGCCACTGCCAAGATCGGTAAATTCCCGGATCGCATGGAGACGTTTTTCCGCCACTTCCCGCAGCATTTTGTTTCTGCGGTACATCAGAAAAGCATACGCCGTCCGGTTCGAACGTCCGACACGCCCGCGGAGCTGATAAAGCTGCGACAGGCCAAGATTGTCCGCGTCATGGATGATCATCGTGTTGACATTGGAAATATCCAGTCCGGTCTCTATGATCGTCGTGGATACAAGCACATCAATCTCACCATTGATAAAGTCATACATGATCTTTTCCAGTTCACGCTCTTTCATCTGCCCATGTGCAAATGCCACTCTGGCCTCCGGCACAAGCGATGCGATCTTATTTGCCGTCTCTACGATCGTGTTGACACGATTATAGACATAGTAGACCTGTCCGCCCCGTGCCAGTTCCCGGCTGATCGCTTCCCGCACCATCTCTTCGTTGTATTCCATGACATATGTCTGGATCGGCACACGCTCCATCGGTGCTTCCTCCAGAACGCTCATATCGCGGATCCCAACCAGGCTCATATGCAGCGTCCGTGGGATCGGCGTTGCCGTCAGGGTCAGCACATCGATGTTTTCCCGCAGCTTTTTGATCTTTTCTTTGTGCGTGACACCGAAACGCTGCTCCTCGTCGATGATCAGAAGACCGAGATCTTTGAACTGCACATCTTTTGAGAGCACCCGATGCGTGCCGATCACAATGTCAACCAGTCCCTTTTTGAGATCTTCCAGCGTTTTTTTCTGTTCTGCTGCCGTGCGGAAACGGCAGAGCAGATCCACACGCACCGGATAATCTTTCATCCTCTGGACGAAATTATTATAATGCTGCTGGGCAAGGATGGTCGTCGGCACCAGAAATACCACCTGTTTGCTCTCCTGTGCCGCCTTGAACGCCGCACGGATCGCCACTTCCGTCTTGCCATATCCGACATCGCCGCAGATCAGGCGATCCATGATCTTATTGCTCTCCATATCGTGTTTCACCGCTTCGATCGCCTCCAGCTGATCGTCCGTCTCATCAAACGGAAACGTCTCTTCGAACTCTTTCTGCCAGATCGTGTCCTCTCCATAGCAGAATCCCTCTTCCCGCTGTCTCGCCGCATAGAGCTGCACCAGATCTTTTGCGATGTTTTTGACCGCACTGCGTACTTTTGTCTTGGTACGCCCCCACTCCTGCGTCCCCAGTTTATTCAGTTTCGGGCGTTTTGCCTGCGAATCTGCATATTTCTGGATGACATCGAGCTGCGTTGCCGGCACATAAAGGTTGCTTCCGCCGGCATACTCCACCTTCATGTAATCTTTTGTGACTTTATCGACTTCTATTTTTTCAATCCCGCGGTAAATGCCGAGTCCGTGGTTTTCATGCACCACGTAATCGCCAACAGAAAGCTCTGAAAAACTGTGGATCGTCTTACCTTCGTAATGTCTGATCTTTTTGCGTTTTTTCTTTTCTTTGCCGAAAATATCGCTCTCCGAGATCACCAGGAACTTGATCAGCGGATATTCATACCCGCGGTGGGCACTTCCGTAAAGCAGCATGATCTCGCCTCGCTGTACGATGCGGTCGGCATCTTCCGAATAAAATGCCCGCAGTTCATGATCACGAAGGTCCTCTGCCAGACGTTTCGCCCTGGTTCTGGATGCACACAGCAGGATCACGCGTTCTCCCTTTTTCTTCCACTGCTGCAGATCCTTCACCAGAAGTTCAAAGCTGTTGTTGTAGGTATTGACACTGCGTACATCGATGCTGAAATGCTCCGCAAAATGCCACTGTGGTCCTGCCGCCTCCAGCATACACAGCCCCATGCAGCGATGTTTCTGCAATTTTTCGGATGCCATCTGGCTCTCACAGAGCAGGTTCATCTGTCCCGGCAGCACATACCCTTTTTCCAGTCGGTTTGTCATGCTCTCCCGGAACTCCTTTTCGATCGCCTGTGCTTCCTCCCAGAGGCGGTTCGGCTCATCTAACACCACCAGTGCCTCTTTCGGAAAATATTCCGCAAACGAAACCATCCTGTCATAAAAATAAGGAGCCAGACCATCGAGCACAGACATCTGCTTCCACTGCGTCAGACTCTGTTTTACTTCTTCTGCAAAAGCTTTCAGGCGTGCCGATTCTTCTGTTTTCCGTTCCTGAAAGAACTGATCTGCAAGCCTTTTCGCCTCTTTTTCCAGCACCGCAAGCCCTTTTTTGATCCGCCCGTCATCAGCAATAAATTCGCCCGCCGGATAAATGCGGATTCGGTCCAGATTTTCAATGGAACGCTGGCTTTCCACATCAAAACTGCGGATAGAGTCAATCTCATCGCCCCACAGCTCGATGCGGACCGGATTTTCTTCGGTCAGCGGAAAAATGTCGAGAATACCGCCTCGCACGGCAAACTGCCCGCTTCCTTCGACCTGTCCCACTCGTTCGTAGCCCATGGCTGTCAGTTTCTTTTTCCAGAGCTCCATGTCAAATTCCGAATCGCTCTCTACCGTCTCGATCTGCTTTTGAAAAACTTCCGGCGGCAGAAGATGATCCATGATACCGCCCATGGTCGTGACGATGGTCACTTCCTCTTCTTCCATCAGTTTCTGCAGTACACGGATCCGCTGCTGTACCAGAAGATTGCTCTGCACATCGGCACTGTAAAAGATCAGATCTTTTGCCGGGTAAAACAGCACATTTTTATCAAACAGGCGATAATTTTCACACAGTTCTTTTGCACGCAGTTCACTGTATGTGACGATCAGTTTCTTTTTTGCCGCCCCTGCTGCATAGATAAAGTGTGCTTTCTGGGCATCGATACATCCTGTCACCTGGATTGACTGCTTTTTCAGTGCCTGCTGTATTTTCTGAAATTCTTCAAGCTCCTGAAGCGGTTCTGTAAAAGCTCTCATCCGTCTGCTACCTCCCATTCAAGCCCCTGTCTATTTTTCTGTCTTCTTGTTAAACTGGTTCATCGCATGTTCCATGGTGTCATTCATCATGCAGACGGCTGCTTCTCCGGCCCGCTCAAAGGCTTCCTCCATCAGCACTCTTTCATCCTTTTGAAAACGACTCAGCACATAGTCTGCCAGATCATATCCTTTTGGTTTCTCACCGACTCCGACCTTCACCCGTTTAAAAACCTGGGTGCCAAGATGTGCGATGATGTTTTTGATGCCATTGTGGCCGCCGGCACTTCCTTTTGGACGGATGCGAAGCTGTCCCGGCTCCAGGCTGATGTCATCGTAAATGACGATCAGTTCTTCTTCCGGATCGATCTTATAGAAATCAACCAGTTCCCGCACACTCTCGCCGCTCAAGTTCATAAAAGTCTGCGGTTTGGCAAGCACCACTTTCTGACCTTCGATCATGCCTTTTCCGCAGAGTGCTTTGTGTTTTTTTGTATCCACGCTGATATTATACTTGTCTGCTAATATATCTATCGTGTCAAACCCGACATTATGTCTGGTCTGTGCATACTGTTTGCCAGGATTTCCAAGTCCTGCGATTATATACATATCCTTACCTCCAACGACAATTTTGCCCGCCTTTTTCTGTGGGGTATCCCACTTTCAAAAGCCGGGCTTTTTACCTGTTTTGTTTCTTTTCTTTTTACCAGCACATCATACTCTAAATCTGCTCTTTTTTCAAGTCTGTCTTCGGATTTCACATTTTTTACACAAGTGGGAAGGAAAACCAGAACCTTACCCCTGTTTTCTCATTCTCCACACCATATTCTCCGCCCTGCATCGTGATCACAGTCTTTACAATATGAAGTCCGAGTCCGCTGTGCCCTGCCTGTTCTTCTCCCTGGTAATATTTTTCCCAGATTTTTCTTTTCTCTTCGTCTGTGAGCGGTTCACTGTCGTTGTAAACACCAAAAACCGCTTTTCCGTCTTTCTTTGCCAGAGAAATTTTCATGTGCCTTCCCTCGCCACAATGTGCAAAAGCATTCATGATATAGTTTCCCGCTGCCTGCTCAATGTATTCACGGTTTCCGAGGATCCTGCAGTCCTTTTCGATCTCGCTTGCGATCTTCAGATTCTTTTTGTGAAACAGTGCATCGTATTTCAACATCATATATTCTACTGTTTCTGATAAATTCAGACGTTGCTTCTCCACATTTTCCAATTCATGCTCCATAGAAGAAATATTCAGCAGATTTCCAACCATATCACTCATCTTCTGCACTTCTTCACGGATCGACGAGAAATAATAATCCTGATCCACCTTATCTCCCATCGCCTGCAAAAGCTCGATCTGTCCGGAAATGACCGCCAGCGGTGTCTTCAGCTCATGTGTGACATTTGCCGTGAAATCGTTCCGCATTTTATTGAAACGTTCCAGTGCATCCTTGCTGCTTTCCAGTTTCTGGATATAATCCTGCATCTCATCTGCCATCGTATTGAAATTATGTGCCAGAACACTGATCTCCTGATACGTTCCGTAATTTTTTGCCCGCACGGAAAAATCACGCTCAGTCAGTTTCTGCGAAACACCGGAAAGTTCTTCGATTGGCTTTGCAATCCTTCGCGACTGCCAGTACATAAATGCACAACCGCTCAGAAGGGAAAAAACAACCACGAACAGCAAAAATTTTTCGGTATAGAACAGGGCACTGTAGACTTTCTGTACATTTTCTTTCACACACATATAATAACGCTCATCGCCCTGTTTCAGCCTTCCAAATAACCATAACGTTTCTTTTCCTCTTGCATTCCAGAACTGTACTTTTGGATCTTTTTCGAAAAATTTGCGGTATACAACAATATTGCGGTGCACCTGTCTTTCTTCCTGATATAAATTATCCTGTGAAGATCCGGTTGTATAAACCGGATCCATCTCTTTATTTGCTATGGTAAATGTCAGATTCTGCCCTTCATAGCTTTTGAATGTTTCCATCTCTTCATCGCCGATCCCTGACAGATCCATGCGTTTTACTTCTTCGTATGCTTTTTCGATCACCCGGCTCTTCTGATGCCGGTAATAAGCCGATGCAAACATATTATAAAGAAGCACACTTCCTCCGACCACGATCAGAAGAAACATCAGCTCCATCAATAGCATACTTGCCCTAAGCTTCTGCTGTTTCATTTTCCTCTCCTTCAAATATATAACCGACACCATACACCGAACGTATATAACTTCCATACGGTGCAATCTTCCTGCGAAGCTGTTTTACCAGAGTATCCACCGTACGCGTATCTCCGCTGTAATCATATCCCCATACCGATTCCAGGATGCTGTCCCTTGTCATAACGACATTTTTATTCTTGATCAGATAACTTAAAAGTTCATACTCTTTCGGTGTTGTCTCGATCGCCTTTTCATCCACATACACTCTCCAGGTATCCGGCTCCACCGCGATGTGTCCGACTTCCACCCTCTCTTTCTGTTTTCCGGCACGTTTCAGGATTGCCTCAATATGAACCTTGACGATCGCCAGTGCATAAGGTTTCGTGATATAATCATCCGCCCCGTTTGCAAAGTTCAGAAGCTGATCGTGGATCGAGTCCCTTGCTGTCACCATGATCACCGGTGCATTGGATTTTTTGCGAATCTCCTTGAGGATCTCACTGCCATCCATACCCGGCAGCATGATATCCAGCAGGATCAGATCCACTTCATGCATATGGTCATAAAACATCGACAGCCCTTCCAGTCCGTTCAGTGCCCGCAGTACACGGTATCCGTTCAACTCCAGATATTCTGCAAGTGTCCTGGATAATTTTTCTTCATCTTCGATCAATAATATGACATTTTTGTTCACGGATATACTCCCCTTTCCTGATTTCAGATTTTTCCCTGTTCCCCCTGTTTTCGTCATTTTTGCATCTTTTATTTTTTTCAAGTTTACGCAAGAATTGTGATATAATTGTGAAAAAAATGCTTCCATCCGGTATCAGCTATCGGATAAAAGCACTTTTCGTCCCCATTTTATTATATCGTGTTTAAACCGGATATCCGGTCCCCACACCTGTTTTTGCTAAACTAAAGAATACCTTACAGCACATATCTCTCGTTTTTCTCGATCACGATCTTGACGCCGTCCTCGCCGACATGGTAAGAATTGGCACGGATCGTATCACGGCTCTCTACGATACAGTTCTCGATGTGTGTGTTGTCTCCAAGATAGACATCGTTCAAAATAATCGAATTCTTGATCACGCAGTTTTCTCCGACGAAAACTTTCTTAAACAGAACAGAATTCTCCACATAACCATTGATAATACAGCCGTTTGAAACAAGGCTGTTTTTCACTTCACAACCCGGGTTGTATTTTGCCGGCGGATTGTCATCTACTTTTGAATAAATATTCGGATACTGATGGAAGAAATAATCACGTACTTCCGGTTTCAGGAAATCCATATTTGTTTTATAATAAGAGTCTACGGATGCAATATTGCTCCAGTAATCTTTGATCTTATATCCATAGATACGTTTCAGATTTTTGTAACGGATCAGGATGTCTTTTACAAAATCGTGGCGGTCTTCCAGTGCACACCGCTCGATCAGCTCGATCAGCTGTCTTCTTCGAATCACATAGATACCGGTAGAAATGCAGTTGGAATTGCTTACCATCGGTTTCTCTTCGAATTCTTCGATCCGGCTGTCTTCATTCATTTTGATAACACCGAATCTTGTTGCGTCTTCTCCTCTTGGAAGGTCTTTACATACCACGGTGATATCTGCTTTTTTCTCGATATGATATTCCAGCACTTTGTTGTAATCCAGCTTGTATACACCATCACCGGAAGCAATGATCACATACGGCTCATGGCATTTCTTCAGGAAATCCAGATTCTGTGCGATCGCATCTGCCGTACCGCGGTACCAGAAACTGTTGTCTGCAGTTGTGGTCGGTGTAAATACAAACAGACCTCCCTGTTTACGTCCGAAATCCCACCATTTGGAAGAACTCAGATGCTCGTTTAAGGATCTTGCATTGTACTGTGTCAGCACTGCAACTTTCTGGATGGAAGAATTCGTCATGTTGCTCAGTGCAAAGTCGATTGCACGGAAACCACCCGCGATCGGCATGGCAGCAATCGCACGCTTCTGGGATAACTCTCTCATCCGGTGGTTATTTCCGCCTGCTAAAATAATACCTACTGCTCTCATGCCATATCACCTTCCTTTATAATAGATTCACCGCTCTCCAAAATACCATTTGGATAATCTTCTGCTGTGGTAATTCCTGAAATCGCTGTATTCTTTCCTATCTTAACACCGGCAGGGATGACGGATTTCTCGCCGATAACAGCCAGTCCGAAGGCATATACAGCAGGTTTGAACTTGTTCGGTGCTTCTTCTCCGATACCGATCTCTACGTCATTGCCAACCGTAACACCTTCTGCAATAATGCTTCGGTCTACCGTTACGTTCTCGCCGATCGTCGTGCCTCGCATAATAATAGAATCACGCACAACCGCACCTTTTTTGATCGTAACGCCAGGTCCGATCACAGAATTATGTACTTCACCGTAAATCTCGGTACCGTCTCCGACGATACATTTATCCACTTTTGCATCTGCTGAAATATACTGCGGTGCAATGATCTCGCTGGATGTATAAATCTTCCAGAACTCTTCGTAAAGATTGAACTCCGGAATGATATCAATCAGTTCCATATTTGCTTCCCAGTAAGAACCAAGTGTTCCAACGTCTTTCCAGTAACCGTTGAACTCGTAGGCAGCCATGCGGTCTCCACGCTCTTTGAGCCATGGGATGATGTGCTTGCCGAAGTCACAGTTGCTCTGGTCTTTCAGTGCGATCAAAGATTCTCTCAATGCTTTCCATGAGAAAATATAGATACCCATGGATGCAAGATTACTCTTTGGCTCTGCCGGTTTTTCCTGGAAATCTGTAATGACGTTGTTTTCGTCTGTGACAACGATACCAAAACGGCTTGCTTCTTCCATAGGAACAGGCATAACTGCAATCGTTACATCTGCGTTGGTTGCTTTATGGAAATCAAGCATTACTTCGTAGTCCATCTTATAAATATGGTCACCTGACAGGATCAGGACATACTCCGGATTGTAAGTTTCCATATAATTCAAGTTCTGGTAAATGGCATTTGCTGTACCTGTGTACCATTCTGTCTTTGAACTCTTTTCATAAGGCGGAAGTACGGTAACGCCGCCGACATTGCGGTCAAGATCCCACGGAATACCGATCCCGATATGAGTGTTCAGTCTCAGCGGCTGATACTGTGTCAGGACTCCGACTGTGTCCACACCGGAATTGATACAGTTACTCAACGGAAAATCAATAATACGATATTTGCCGCCGAATGCTACCGCCGGCTTTGCCACTTTTGAAGTCAGGACACCGAGACGGCTTCCCTGTCCTCCGGCAAGCAGCATGGCTATCATTTCTTTTTTAATCACGCTATCACCTCTTAATATTATTTTCACATCAGGAACCATTTTCCCGTTCCCATGATGCCTGAAATGCATCATCTATGTTGTATTTTTTATTATATCACAGGTTTCTTAAATAGTGAACATTTTTTACAAATTTTTGAAAAAATTTTCCTGTTTTTTATTATAATTGCATTATGTCGATTTTTCTGCGAAAACTCTTTGAATTATCTGCCTAAAAACACGGTAAAAGTTATGCCGGATTTCCAATAAGCTCTTTCTTTTTTTCAAAAAAAAGTTTATACTAAAATCAGACTTTAACAACAAAGGAGACTACAACTATGTATCAGATAGATTTCAAGAAACCAATGCATATACATTTCATCGGCATCGGCGGCATCAGCATGAGCGGGCTTGCTTCTATATTATTGAAGCAGCATTTCAAAGTATCCGGCTCCGATGCCCACGAATCCGAGCTCACAAAGCAGCTGGAAGCCGAAGGAGCCATTCTCTACTACGGTCAGCGTGCTTCCAACCTGGATGACACACCGGATCTGGTGGTCTACACAGCCGCCATCCACCCGGACAATCCGGAATATGCCGCTGCGGTAGCAAAACAGATCCCGATGCTCTCCCGTGCCGAACTGCTCGGCCAGATGATGCACAACTTCAAAACGCCGGTTGCCATTTCCGGAACGCACGGCAAAACGACAACCACCTCCATGGCTTCCTACATTTTCCTGGAAGCAGATATGGACCCGACCATCTCGGTCGGCGGTATCCTCGATGCGATCGGCGGCAATATCCGTGTCGGCGGTCATGACACGTTCCTGACCGAGGCCTGTGAGTACACGAACAGTTTTCTTCATTTCTTCCCGAAGATCAGCGTGATCTTAAATATCGATGCGGATCATCTGGATTTCTTCAAGGATCTTGATGATATCCGCCATTCTTTCCGCAAATTTGCCCAGCTGCTGCCGGACGACGGCACGTTGATCGTCAACAGTGAGATTGAACACCTGGATCAGCTGACAAAAGGACTGACCTGCAAGATCGTAACCTACGGTATGGACGCTTCCAGCGATTATTATGCTTCCAATATTACGTTTGACGAATTCGCACATCCGTCCTTTGACTGCTATAAAGGAGATACCCTGCTCGGTCATTTTGTGCTGCACGTTCCTGGTATCCACAATGTCAGCAATGCTCTGGCTTCCATCGCCCTGGCCGATCAGATGGGCGTTTCCATGGAACATACCCGTATCGGTCTTGAGAAATTCGGCGGCACCAAACGTCGTTTCGAGAAAAAAGGCGAGATCGGCGGCGTAACGATTATCGATGACTATGCTCACCATCCGACTGAGATCGAAGCTACACTCCACGCTGCACACAACTATCCGCACAAAAAGCTGTGGTGCGTATTCCAGCCGCATACTTATACAAGGACAAAAGCTCTGATGGATGACTTTGCAAAAGCTCTGACCCTTGCCGACCATGTCGTTCTGGCTGATATCTATGCTGCCAGAGAGACGGATACCCTCGGCATCAGCTCATCCATGCTGGCAGAGAAAGTGAACGCTCTTGGCGGCTGTGCGGATTATTTCGACTCCTTCGACAAGATTGAGACCTGTCTGCTCGAAAACTGCAAGCCGGGTGATGTCCTGATCACCATGGGTGCCGGCGACGTTGTCAAGATCGGTGAGAAACTGCTCGGAGAATAAAATCTGCACACGTTTTTCCGGTCTTGATTCCTTTGATCCACATGTTTCTGCACATTCTTTTTTTGCAGAACATGTGGATTTTTCTGCCCTTATTTCCCTTATTCTCAATGCATCTCTTTTATGCTATACTAGTGGACAGAAATGTCGGGGAAAAGCCTTTTTTCCTCAACCGATGCCTGCGAATTGCTCCACAGGAGGGGAGTTACCTTATGAAAAATATACGTTTACATCATCCGTTTTCCAACAACATGACTGCCGTATCCAACTATTTTATCGATTACTATATGCCACAGGCCGGCGGAGAATATGTCAAGCTCTATCTCTGTCTGCTGCGTCATGCGGCGGACTATGGCAGTATTCCTCTGGAATCCATTGCGGAACTTTTTGATTATACCGAGCGGGACATCTACCGCGGCCTGCAGTACTGGGCAGACCAGGGACTGATCGACCTGGCATTTGACCAGGACGGCAGCATCAGCGATCTGGTCTTTCTGGAAGTTCGAAAGCCGGAGAGCGTGCAGCAGGCTGCTGCTTCTGTCTCTTCCGGAGTGCTCCCTGCATCTGCAAAGGCACCCGTTTCCAAAAATGCAGCAAAAAAAGCAGCTTCCGAACCGAATGATTCCACGGAAGCAAAGGACCTTTCTCCAAAATTGAAGATTTCCAGAGACCGTATGGCTGCCCTTCAGGGAGAACAGGATATCAAGCAACTCCTGCTGATCGCAGAATCTTACCTCGGGCACAGTCTTTCGCCGACTGAAATGTCTTCTATTTTATATTATTATGACTCGCTGCATTTTAATTTTGAGCTGATCGAATATCTGATCGAGTACTGTATTTCACGGGGAACGAAAAGTTTTCATTACATAGATAAAGTAGCTCTGGCATGGGCAGAGGAAGGCATCACAAATGCCGGGCAGGCAAAGGAACGCCAGTCTCAGTACAGCCAGAAATATTATTCTGTGTTAAATGCTTTCGGCATCCGCGACCGGGGTCCCGGCAAACCGGAAGTGCAGATGATCGACCACTGGTTTGATGACCTGCATTTTACTTCGGATATCATTCTAGAGGCGTGCAGCCGCACACTGACCCAGACGCAGAACCCGAGTTTCCAGTATGCCAACAAAATCCTGGAAAGCTGGCACGCAAGCGGTATCCACCATCTGAATGAAATCCGGGAACTTGATCAGAAACATCAGAAGACGGGAAAAGCGGCATCGAAACAGCGTCCTGCCGTAACTTCCGGAAGCAAATTCAACAATTTCTCGCAGCGTGACTATGATTTTGATCATCTGGAATCGCTGCTGAACCAGTAGGAGGACTGCCATGGCACTGACGAACACACAATACGATACGATCATCCGCGAATACAACAAAAAACAGCTTCAGAACCGCCGGGATCAGGAGGCACGCATCGCCCTTGCAGAAAAGGAACTGCCGGAGCTTTCACAGATCAATGGAGAAATCGCTTCTTTAAGCATGAAATGTGCCCGCCGCCTTCTGGAAGGGGAGGCTGCTTCGATCGATGACCTGAAAACAGAGATTGCCGCATACGGTATCCACCGCAAAGCTTTGCTGAAAAATGCCGGATTCCCGGAAGATTTTCTGGAAATGCATTATTCCTGCCCGGACTGCAAAGACACCGGCTATATCGGAAATGAGAAATGTCACTGTTTCCGCCAGGCAGCGATCAACCTGCTTTACACCCAGTCAAACCTGACTTCAATCCTGGAAACGGAAAATTTTGACCATTTCTGCTTCCATTATTATCCAGAAACGATGAAAGACCGCGTGACCGGCAGAAATGCCCGCGAGAACATCCAGAAAATCGTCGATGAATGCCTGCACTTTGTACAGAATTTTGATATGGAACACGACAATCTGCTCTTTTACGGTGCGACAGGCGTCGGCAAAACCTTTCTGACGCACTGCATTGCCAAGGAACTGCTTGAAAGTGCACATTCTGTCATTTATTTTACGTCTTTTGACCTGTTTGAAGTGCTCTCAACGGCCACGTTCGGCAAAAAATATGCCGAAGATGAAGTTTTGCAGCAGCACAGTGCCATTTTTGACTGCGATCTGCTGATCATCGACGACCTCGGAACGGAAATGACGAATACATTCGTCGCTTCTCAGCTGTTCCTTTGTATTAATGAACGTCTGATGAACAAGAAATCCACGATCATTTCCACCAATCTCTCTCTGGAATCTCTGCGGGATCTGTATTCCGAGCGTGTCTTTTCGCGGATTTCCAGTAATTTCAAAATGCGGAAACTGATCGGCAAAGATATCCGCTTAATGAAAAAGCTTGGTGAACAGGGCTGAAAATGGCTTGACTTTGCTTTACTTTATGTTAAAGTAGGTATGTATAGGATTGGGTTTTCATTTAAAATGTAGTAAGTATGCGTAGGAGGACAACAACAAAATGCAGACAACAAAAGAACGATGTATAGAAACCATCCCGGTAGGACCACTGGGGCTGATCGCACTGGACAGCCATAAAGAGCTGGGCAAAAAAGTCAATGACTACCTGGTTTCATGGAGACAGGAGCGGAACCATGAACACAAGAACAGCCTTTCTTTCCAGGGTTACGAACGGGATTCTTATTTGATCAACGCAGAAGTGCCAAGATTTGGCTCAGGTGAAGCAAAGGGCGTGATCCGTCAGTCCGTCCGCGGAGCAGATCTTTATCTTCTGGTAGATGTATGTAACTACAGCATGACCTACAATCTCTGCGGATATACAAACCATATGTCACCGGATGACCATTTCCAGGATCTGAAGCGTATCATCGCAGCAGTAGGCGGAAAAGCAAGACGTATCAATGTCATCATGCCGTTCCTTTACGAGAGCCGTCAGCACAAACGTACCGGAAGAGAATCTCTGGACTGTGCACTGGCACTGAACGAACTGGTCCGCATGGGCGTTGACAATATCATTACCTTTGATGCTCACGACCCGCGTGTGCAGAATGCAATCCCTCTGAAAGGTTTTGAGACCGTTCAGCCGGTTTACCAGTTTATCAAAGGTCTGTTCCGTGCAGTTCCGGATCTTCATCCGAACAAAGACACCATGATGGTCATCAGCCCGGACGAAGGCGGTATGGGACGTGCTATCTACATGGCAAACGTTCTGGGAACCGACATGGGTATGTTCTACAAACGTCGTGATTATGCTACCATCATAAACGGTACAAATCCGATCGTTGCACATGAGTTCCTGGGTTCTGATGTGAAAGGCAAAGATATGATCGTGATCGACGATATGATCTCTTCCGGCGGAAGTGTTCTGGAAGTCGCTGCAGAACTGAAAAAACGCAAAGCAAACCGTGTATTTATCTGCTCTACGTTTGGTCTGTTCACAAACGGCATGGAGAAATTTGACAAGGCTTATGAAGCCGGCATGTTTGATTTCATTCTGACAACCAACCTGGTATACCAGACACCGGAGCTGCTCCAGAAACCGTATTATATCAACTGCGACCTCAGCAAGTATATCGCTTACATCATTGATACGCTGAATCATGATGCATCCATCAGCAGTCTGTTAAACCCATTAGACCGGATCAATAAATTCTTAAAAGAACACAATTCATAATGTTTGTCCTGCACAAACAGATGTGATTTAAGAATGAAATAGTTTTGGAAAACAGAACGCCATAATGGTTCGAAAACAATCTTCTGACACGCTTCGTTTCCTGTTCGGTTCGCTCGTGTGTTATCCGCCCTTTGCCTGAACTCGCCTCTTCGAGGCTCAGACAGCGGCTCGGGGGCGGAAACATCGCAAACCTCACGACGGAAGCCTTGCTATCGTCAGTACGATTTGTTTTCGAATCATTATGGCTGTTCTTATTTACATACCACATGTACCTCAAATATCACGCATTTTATTTGCACATGAGCAAACAGGATTCATACTACCAAGGTGTGGGCACTACTTTTTCTCCATAAATGAAAGCAACTTCTTATTTTACACTTTTCTAACAACTTCCAATATTTTTATAAAATTGCAACAATAAGTCGGACAATTCTATTGTATATTTGTTCAAGAATGCTTCTGGCTTTCTTGCTGCAAGGTGCACATCATACATCGCATGACATATTCTTCTGTGCACATCTGATATAAAATAACCTGATAATCTATGTTATTACAACACAAATCATCAGGTCATTATCTATGATATCGTTTTAGATCAGTTTGTATAAAAATTATGTCTTTATCTTTTTCCGAGTGAAGTAAAAAGATTTGTGTCTAGTTTCCGCCGCCGAGCGGTGTCTGAGCAGCGTAGCTGCGAGTTCCAGCGAACGGCGGATCATAGACGGCACAAATCGAACAGGAAACGATGCGTGTCACGGGTTCTGCCTTTTTCGTCGAGGCTGTAAAAAATCTTGTGTCTTTGGAAAGTGAATCTTTCTGATAAGAAATAGATATGTAAGGTTTTGCTGTCGAATTTATAATTCTGTTGTTGTCGAATCTATCTTTCTATTTACAGTATAACCATCTGATAAGATTTTATACATCCGTTTTGATTTTTTTGCATGACAAATAAGACATTGTATTGATTGCTTTTTTCGTGGGCGCTGCCCACACCCGACCTCTGGAATAGAGTAGGGAAATTCTGGCAATAATACAAATGCCGACGGAATAGAAAGGAAGCGGGAATGGTCAGCTTTGGAGCAAATCCATTCCTGCTTTTCTTTTCTCTACAGACAGTTGGTAAGCCGTTCTCCATACAAGACAATCAACTGATTCAACACCTGATCCCAGTTCCGATATCTCTGTGTCCATTTCCTGACTACGTTTTCGCTGGCAAGATACAGCATCTTTTCCAGTGC
>NZ_WQNP01000134.1:0-1334 GCF_018783905.1 Ruminococcus sp. MCC718 | reverse complement strand
AATGAACGCCTGTGGAGATAGTAGGTTACGAGGTCTGCGAAGCAGGAAGCCCATTGGCTTTAGACAATGGGTAGTTCACAATGAGGTGATGATATATGCCAAAGACTATGCTGGATTTAATAGAGCAATATGTAGAAGCTGTTAAAAAGATTTATGGCTCACATGTACGACAGATTATTCTATATGGATCCTATGCAAGAGGAGATTTCCGACCGGATTCGGATGTAGATATTATGATTTTATTGGATATGTCTGATCTGGAGTTAAAAGCATATGCACAACAGCTTTCTTATATGACCTATGATTTCAATATGGACAACGATCTGGATATCAAGCCTATTGCAAAAAGCGAAGCACATTTTAAAAAGTGGATTGTAAATTATCCGTTTTATTCCAATGTTTATAAAGAAGGGGTAGTTTTGTATGGAGCAGCATAATCAGGAAATTGGTACAAGACGGGATTTGGTTCTATATCGTCTGGAAACGGCAAAAAATGATCTGAAATCTGCAAGAGCGTTATTTGCAATTGAAGGCTATCGAGGAGCAAATAACAGAGCATATTAAGCTATCTTTCATGCGATTAATGCCGTACATGCTATTAATGGAAAAGCATATAAAAGACACAAAGATGCTGTGGCGAATTTCAACAAGGATTATGTAAAAACATCTGTGTTTCCAAGAGAAATGGGACGAAAAATTGGACAGGCGGAAGAGATTCGACATGCAAGTGACTATGATGATTTTTATATTGCAAGTAAAGAAGAATCAGAACGTCAGATTCTGACAGCAGATGAGTTTATAATTTTGGCAGAAAAATATTGTGGGGAGCAGATTGAAGAGCTTGGTCTTGATTGAAGGATTCCAAAGTGAAAAAGGTGAACTTCAAAAGAGTACAGCTCAAAGAATAACAAAAATATTGGATACTATGGATATAAAAGATAATATTTTGCAGACTGATAATACGCTTTTTGAAAATATGATTCTTCCAGAGGATATTCAAAATGGTTTTTCTAATTTGGAAGAAAATGATATAAGTTTCTTAAAGTGTTGTAGTCAAACTTTTCAAGCACTGCAGTTACAATGATAGTTTATTATAAGTTAAGCCAAAGCTTGATATTGCAATGAAATCAAAAATACTCATGGTAAAATAATATATCATTTTGTAAACAAAATTGCAATCATTAATATGAGAAAACAAAAAAGAAATATGTGATAAAAAGAAACCGGGAAGCGTTACGTTTCCCGGTTTTTTTCTTGGTGCGCCTAGCGGCGCACGTTTCTAACGGGTTAAAGTCCCGAATCCGCCCGGTAGTGGGAAGGATATAGCCGAAGGC
>NZ_WQNP01000133.1:0-323 GCF_018783905.1 Ruminococcus sp. MCC718 | reverse complement strand
AAACTGGTGCGTGCTGGTAGAGCCATGAACGCCGGAGTCTATTTCGTGACACAATCCTCTGGGGACGTATCGAAAGAAAGCCTAAAAAATAACATCGGTTTAAAGTTTGCGTTCCGCTCCACAGATACCAATGAAATCAAACAGACCTTAGAGTTTTTCGGACTGGACAGTGAGGACGAAAACAACCAGAAACGGTTGAGGGATTTGGAGAACGGACAATGCTTAATGCAGGATTTATATGGACGTGTCGGTGTGGTACAGATACACCCTGTCTTTGTAGAACTGCTCCATGCCTTTGATACCAGACCGCCGATAAAAAGTGA
>NZ_WQNP01000132.1:0-275 GCF_018783905.1 Ruminococcus sp. MCC718 | reverse complement strand
TGTGGTGAAGGAGACCATGTCCACTGCTTTGTAACAGCTCCACCAAAGCTGTCCATAACAGCAATCGTCAAGTATCTGAAGGGGATTACCGGCAGAAAACTGTTCGAACGTTTTCCGGAAATAAGAAACCAGCTATGGAAGGGAGAGCTGTGGAACCATTCCTATTATGTGGAAACGATCGGATCTGTATCTGAGGAAAATATCCGCCGTTATATGGAACATCAGAGCAAGTCGTATTAAGTTAAAGCGGACTGTAAATACCGATCCGCGTTACT